>JBHOQZ010000178.1:0-1371 GCA_042408635.1 Chloroflexota bacterium | reverse complement strand
GGGCGGCGCTCGTCTGGGCGCTCTCGGTCGGGCTCAGCAGCAGCGCGCCGGCCGCCTACGTGGTCAACCTCGCCCCCAGCGGGAGCGCTGCCTCGCTGCTGGGCAGCTACCGCATGATCGCGGATTTCGGCTACGTCGTCGGCCCGGTGCTGCTGGGCTTCGTGGGCGATGTCTACGGCTCCGACTCCGCCCTGGTCGGCACCGGGGCGTTGCTCCTGGCTTCCACGGTCCTGTTCGCGCTCTTCGCACCCGAGACGCATCGGCCGGATCTGCCCGCTGCGCCGCGCTCCGGGTAGCCCACGCCGCCGGCTGAGGGGCGCCGCCGCGGGTTGGGCGCGCTGTGCTAGGATGGCTCGAGGGACAACGGCGCCCCGAAGCAAGGAGCTCTCCCCGGCCGTGACCCAACCCGAAACGCCCCCGTCGTTGCGTGCCGTCACGTCGACCGGTCGCCCCGGCCGCCAGTCCGTTAGCCAGCCCCCGGCTCGCGAGCAGCCCGCCGAGACGTCCACGGGTGCGCCGCGCGCCCGGTCGCGCGCGAGCGTCCTGCCCGAGCGACCGGAGGAGATGCCGGCGGCGGTGCGGCGCCTGTCGTGGCCGATCATCCTGGAGAACCTGTTCCAGACGTTCCTCGAAACGGTCAGCGTGGCGCTGATCGGCCGCCTCGGCCCGGTGGCGCTGGCGGGCGTGGGCACGGCCACCCAGCTTACCTGGCTCGGCCAGAGCGCCGTGGCGGCGCTCGCGGTCGGCACCACGGTGCTCATCGCCCAGGCGATCGGCGCCGGCAAGCACGACCAGGCCAACCACACGCTCAAGCAGTCGGTGCTGATGGGCACGGCGGCGGGGCTCGTGCTGGGGGTGCTGGCGTTCGCCTTCGCGGGTGTGCTGGTGGGCGTCTTCGGGCTGGAGCCGAGCGCGACCGAGATCGGCGCGAGCTACCTGCGCATCAACATGGGCGGCATGCTGTTCCTGCTGCTGATGTTCCTGCTCGGGGGGGCGCTGCGCGGCGCGGGTGACAGCCGCTCCCCGATGATCGCCACCGGGGCGATCAACGTGATCAACGCCGCCGTCGCCTACGGGCTCGTCTTCGGCGAGCTCGGCCTGCCGCAACTCGGCGCCGACGGCGCGGCCTGGGCGGCGGTGGCGAGCCGGTTCGTCGGCTGCTGCCTGCTGCTGGTGCCGCTCTGGCGCCTGGCGCCCGGCTCGGTGCTCACGCTGCGCGGGCGCGCCGGGTGGGCGCCCGACCTCCGGGAGATGTGGCGCGTGCTGCGGCTCGGGCTGCCCGCCTCGGCCGAGCAGCTCATCATCGCCGTGGGGATGCTGCTCTACAGCGTGATGGTGGTGCCGCTCGGGACGACCGTGTTCGCGGCCCAG
>JBHOQZ010000176.1:0-3223 GCA_042408635.1 Chloroflexota bacterium | reverse complement strand
CTGCCGGCGACCTGGCCGAGGCAGACCGGATGCTGGCAGCGATGGAAGAAGACTATCGGGAGGCGCTCTCGGGTCTTCGCAAAGCGCACTCCCTCGCCCAGTCCGAACTGGCCGCCCGGACCGGACTGAGCCCGGCTGAGGTCTCGCGGATCGAGCAGCAGGCCGACCTGTTGCTCTCGGCACTCCAGCGCCACATCGAGGCGCTCGGCGGGGAGATCGACGTCAACGTGCGGTTCGGAGACGAAGCGTATCGACTGGCGATCGGGGAGCTACTCGCGACCGGGTAGGCCGGGCGTCACAGGAAACCGGGATCGGGCCGTTCGAGCGCGGCGAGCAGCCGGGCGGCCGGGTCGGGCGAGAGCGAGCCGTCACCGGCGACGGCGTGGAAGGCGGCGCCGGCCGCGGGCGACGGCCCGAGCCAGACCGCCGTCTCGGGCACGACGATGCGACGGCGCAGGTACTCGGCCGCCACGAGGAGCTTGCGGTAGTCACCCCAGCACCGTGCCTCGGCGTCGGCCTCCTCGATCAGGAGCGCCGCCGCGACCAGCCGCCCCAGTCGCTCGGCGAAGCGCCCCATCGCCGCCTCCTGCTCGGGCCGATCGGCACCGCGCACTCGCCCGGCGAGCCGGCGCAGCCGCGCCAGCTCCTCGGCGGCGATGGCCCCGGCGCGGCGCGCCTCCCCGTCTGCAACGCGGCCCAGCCGCGCCTCGACGTCGGCGAAGAGGGTGTGGTCGGCGTCGTCGCGCTCGATGGCGCGCAACACATCCAGCGCGATGACGTTGCTGCTGCCCTCCCAGATCGAGCCGAGGTGGGCGTCGCGCAGCAGGCGGGGGTTGACCCACTCCTCGATGTAGCCGTTGCCGCCGCGGACCTCCATGCTCTCGCCGGTCGTGGTCCGCGCCCGCTTGCAGAGGCTGAACTTGGCCAGCGGCGTCAGCACGCGCAGGAGCGCCCGGGCCCCGGCGTCGCCCACGTCGGCGCGGTCGAAGATCGCCGCCGCGTGGAGCACGACTGCGAGCGCCGACTCGGCGTCGACCAGCATGTCCAGCAGCGTCTCGCGCATGAGCGGGTGGTCGGCCAGCGGCCGGCCGAACGCGATCCGTCCCCGCGCGTGCGTGATCGCCTCGAGCCAGGCGCGACGCATCAGCGCCGTCGCCCGCATCGCATTCGAGAGGCGCGAGGCGTTCACCATCTCCATCATCTGGACGAAGCCGCGGCCGAGGTCGCCGACCGGCTCGGCAAAGGCGCCGTCGAGCGTCACCTCACCGGTTGCCATGTCGCGCGTGCCGAGCTTGTCCTTGAGCCGCTCGATCCGGTAGCGGTTACGCGAGCCGTCGGGCAGGTGCTTCGGCAGGAGGAAGAGACCCAGGCCGCGCGTGCCGGCGGGCGCGCCGACCGGCCGGGCCAGGGTGAGGGCGAGGTCGGCGCTCACGTTCGAGCAGAACCATTTGTGGCCGTCGAGGCGCCAGACGCCGTCCTCCAGGCGCGCCACCGTCTCGGTCGCGCCAACGTCGGAGCCGCCCACCCGCTCGGTCATGAACATCGCGCCCTGCTGGAGCCGATCGAGGTCGGTGGCAGTCAGGCGGGCGACGTGGTCGGCCTGCTGGCGCCGATCGCCGTAGAGGCGCAGCACCCGCGCGAGCGAGTCGGTCATGTTGATCGGGCAGAACAGGCCGAACTCGCTCTGCACGAGCACGTAGGAGAGCGCGTACTTCACCACATGCGGCGCCGGGCCAGTGAACCCGAGCACCGGCCGGTGCGACATCGCCGCCAGCGCGAAGCGGCCGAAGCCGATCCGCTCGAGCTCGCGGTAGGCGGGGTGGTACTCGACCTGGTCGATGCGCTCCCCGCGCGCGTCGAACGGCACGAGGCGCGGCGGGTTCCGATCAGCGATGCGGGCCAGCCGGTCGACCTCACCACCAGCAAGCGCGCCGGCCTCGTGCAGCAGCGCCTTGGTCCGTTCGACGTGCTCGGGCGCCAGCCGCAGCCGCAGCGTGCGCGCCAGGTTGCGGTCGGCCTCGTAGAAGTTCAGCCCCGCCAAGTCCGGCATGCCGCCGGCGCGCCGCCCCAGCGCCCCGTCCGGGCGCCCCGCGATCCCGACCACGCCGCACCTCCCGCGTCCGCCCGCCCCCCGTTGGCGTGGAGTTTACACCACGCCCAGCGCGGAGCCGACGGGCCGCGCTACCCCCTCAGGCGCCAGTCGGGCCGACGCCGAGCGTCCGGTCGAGCCAGTCGAAGATGCGCAGCGCCCGCAGCCGCGGCGCCTTGGGCTCGCAGTGGAGGTCGGCGCCCTCGGCACGGGTGAACCGGACCAGCGCCTTCGGTCCGGTGAGCGCGGCGTAGAGCTGCTGCGACTGGCCCGGCCAGAACTGCTCGCCGTCGGGGTCGGTGATGAGCATCGGGCAGCGGATCTGCCCCACGACGTCCGCCAGGTTGTAGCGCTGCACCGCCGTGTAGGCGTCGAAGGGTGAGCTCATGCCAAACGGCCGAATGCGGAAGGCGAGGGTGGCGGCCGCTCCCGGGATCTCCTTGAGGCCCTCGGTCATCGCGGCGTCGAACTCCGCCTTGCGGCCGGCGTTGAGCAGCGCCCGCAGCTCCGGCGGCAGGTAGCCGAGCCAGGACGTCGCGACGTCCATCACCCCCGGATCGGCCACGGCGGCCGCGATCCGGCGCTCGAAGGCGACGGCGCGCGGCACCCAGTACCCGCCCTGGCTGATCCCCATCAAGGCCAGCCGACTCGGGTCCGCCTCGGGACGGGTCAGCGCGTAGTCGACGACCGGCGTGACGACCTTTTCCCAGTCCGGCCGGAAGTAGAGGCGCTGCTCGAGCAGCACCGTGCCCTGGCCCGGCCCGTAGTAGGCGAGGACGTTGTAGCCGCGCGCTAGCGCGGCCGGCACGCCGAGCGTCCAGAAAGTGACCATGCCGCCGTCGCTGCCGTTGTTGAACAGCAAGAGCGGGCGCTGCCGACCCGAGCCGTCTACCTTGAAGAAGAAGCCCGGCAGCGTCGTGCCCTCGTAGGGGATCGCCACCTTCTCCATCGGCGGATCGAGGAGCGCCGCAAACCGCTCGAAATAGCCCTGGTGCTCGAGCCAGGTTGGCGCGAACCGCTCGGGCGCGCCCATCGCGTCGATCGAGTAGGTGGCGGTGAAGGTGTAGTTCGCCGCCTGCAGGTAGGCGTCGCGCGCGCTCGCGCGGTGGCCGGCGGCCTCGGCCTCCGCCGCCA
>JBHOQZ010000172.1:0-9876 GCA_042408635.1 Chloroflexota bacterium | reverse complement strand
GCTCGCGGTCGAGCTCGCCCACCCGGGCCTCGCCCTGGCCGCGCGGGAGGGCCAGATCGTGGTCGCCCGCATCGACCCGGGTTCGGCCGCCGAGCGCGCGGGCGTGCGGCCGGGCGACGTGGTGGCGCGCATGGACGGCCGCGACGTCGCCGGGCTGCGGGTCGACGAGGTGCGGGCGCTCCTGCGTCCGGCGGCCGAGGGCGGCACGACGCTCGCCCTGCGCCGGGCCGGCGCGACGATCACCACGACGATCGAGCCGCAGCCGGCGCACCTCCGCGCCCGCCGCGAGGGCACCGAGCCGTCCCTTACCCCGGTTGGCAGCGTGGCCGTGATCCGCGTGCCGGCGTTCGGTCCGGGCTCGGCCGACGCGCTGGCCGAGCTGGTGCGGCGGGCCGACGAGCGGGCGGCGACCGGCATCGTGCTCGATCTGCGCGACAACCCGGGCGGCTACCTCGACGCCGCGGTCGCGGCGGCCGGGGTCTTCGTGCCCGAGGGCGTCGTCCTCTACCAGCGCAACGGGGACGGCTCGCTGCGCGAGCACCGGGTCAGGCCGCGCGGCGCGGTGAGCCGGACGCCGCTGGCCGTGCTGGTCAACGGCGGGACCGCCTCGGCCGCCGAGGTGCTGGCGGCGGCGCTCCAGACCCACGGTCGCGCCACGCTCGTCGGCGAGCCGACCTACGGCAAGGGGTCGGTCCAGAGCGTCCACCGGCTCAGCGACGGAGCGAGCCTGCGCCTGACCGTCGCTCACTGGCTGACGCCGAACCGGCGCGACGTCTCCGGCGTCGGCGTGACGCCCGATGTCTATGCGCGCGGCGGCACGGCGTCGAACGCGGCCGAGCGCGCCGACCCCGCCCTCGCGGCGGCCCTCGCCCGCCTCGCCGCCGGCCGCTGATCGGCCCGGCCGTCGCCGGGGTGTGGACCGCGCAAGCCTCCGTCCGTCGATCCCGGGCTGCCCGGCGCCGGCGCGGGGCGCCGCCCTACCCTGCTGACCGGCCCGGGGGCGAAGGACGGCGCATGTTCTGTCAAGTGAGGGGGGCAAGCCGGGCGGCGTTGTGGTATGCTGTTCAGCACGCCGATTCCGCGCCGCTCGTGGCGCGATTTTGGCATTTGTGCTCGGGAATGGTATACTATGGCCGAGGCTGAGAAGACAAAGGTGCTCGCGCAGAACCGCAAGGCGACGCATGAGTACCACATCGAAGAGGTCTTCGAGGCGGGTATCGCGCTCACCGGCACCGAGATCAAATCGGTGCGCGGGGGCAAGATGAGCTTGCAGGACAGCTACGCACGCGTCGACAAGGGTGAGGCGTGGTTGCTCAACAGCTACATCGCCCCTTACGAGCGCGGCGGCTACGTGAACCACGATCCGAAGCGCCCGCGCAAGCTCCTCCTGCACCGCGAGGAGATCGAGGAGCTGCGGCGGAAGGCCGAGGAGAAAGGGTACACGCTCGTGCCGCTCCGGGTCTACCTGAGCCGGGGTCGGGCGAAGGTCGCCATCGCGGTAGCCCGGGGCAAGAAGCTCTGGGACAAGCGCGAGGCGATGGCGGAGCGCGACGCGCGGCGCGAGATCGAGCGGGCCTTCGCCGGGCGCGAGTAGCCGGGCACCTGAACAACCGAATAGCTGATCATCTGGGGATGCATGGGTTCGACAGGGGACGCAAGCCAGAGATCGCAGGCCGCGGCGCCGTCATTCACCGCGTCATCAAGGCGGCAAGCCAGTAACTGGCAACTACGCTTACGCTCAGGCTGCCTAAGTAATTAGGTCAGCTCGGTCGCCCCACTAGCGGCGACCCGTCCACCCCGACCTCCGCCTGATGGGTCGGGAGTGGGCGACGTAATGTCAGGCTGCTGCGGTGCCGACGTCGCTGAGCACCGCCTAAGACCAGCGACTGGCCCCCGGCAACTCGGTCGGCAGAGGTGTCGTGGGCAAGATCAAACAGCCGACTAAGCCTGTAGGATATCGCTGGCCCACTCCTTTGGACGGGGGTTCGATTCCCCCCATCTCCACCAGTTCGAACGACGCGGGCGCCTACTCGCTAGGCGCCCGCGTCCTGTTTCCGCTGGCCCACCTAAACGTGAACGCCGCACCAGGCGGCGGCGTTCACGTTTAGGTGGGCCGTGGGCTACGGGTCGAGTCCGTCGATCAGGTCGCGCAGCGTCTCGCGGAGCCCGGCGAAGCGCTCCGGGCCGAGCCGCTCGGCCCACTCCGCCTCCAGCCGTTCGAGGCTCGCCCGTGCCAGCCGCTCCACCGCCCGTCCCCGCTCCGTCTGGCGCACGAGCTTGGCGCGCGCGTCGGCCGGGTCGGGCACGCGCTCGAGGTAGCCGCGCGCCTCCAGGTAGTCCACGAGGTAGCCCATCGACTGCTTGGTGATCTGGGCGCGCTCGGCCAGCTCGGTCAGCCGCGTGCCCGCCGGGTCGAGCTGCATGAACACCGCGAAGTGCGCCGGCCGCAGGTCGGCGTACCCCGCCGCGGCGAGGTCGCGGTGCACCCGGCGTACCGTGGCCTGGAACGGGATGCGCAGGAGCGCCCCGATCAGCCGGCGATCGCCCTCCCCCTGGCCGATGGCCCGCCTCCCCCTTGACACTTTGGTCAGTCACTCTTACTATTTCCGTCAGACGATCTGATTATAGCTGGCGAGGCCGCCCGCCGTGGGTGTGGGCGCGAGACCCGCGCCGGGAGCGGCCGGAGGAGGATCGCGATGACCGAGGCAGCAACCACCCACGAACCGTTCCGCGCCGGACCCGGCGAGGGGCGCTCGTTCTGGTTCCTGGGCACGCTGATGACGCTCAAGGCGACGGGCGAGCAGACCGGCGGCGCCTTCGGGCTCATCGAGCAGGTGCTCCCGCCCGGTTTCGCGCCGCCGCCCCACGTCCACCACGCCGAGGACGAGGCGTTCTACATCCTCGAGGGGGAGCTCACCTTCCGCTGCGGCGACCGCACGCTGCCCGCGCCGCGCGGCACGCTCGTCTTCCTGCCGCGCGGTGTCGCCCACACCTTCCAGGTGAGCGACGCCGGTCCTGCCCGCCTCCTCCAGCTCAACACGCCGGCCGGGCTCGAGCAGTTCTTCGTCGAGCTGGGCGAGCCGGTCGCGGACCCGGCCACCCCGCCGGCCGGACTCCCGGATGTGGCGCGGCTGCTCGCGCTGGCGCCGGGCTACCGGATCGAGATCATGGGGCCGCCACCCGGCCATTAGACGCCACCGCCGCGGACCACGGACACCATGAGCCGGCGTGCCCCACCCCGAGCGAGTGAGGTGCCCCGGCTCATCGGGCGAACCAGCGAATCGCCTGGCGGGCGGATAGTAGGCGAGGCGGCCGCAGGCGGCGCCGCCCGCCGCGCCGGTCGGCTGAGCCACGATCACGAACGCCTGGGACCGCAGCTCACCGATCGAGACGTCGACCACGCGCGCGCCGCTCGTGCCTTGTAGCTCGCTCAGCACGATCCAGGGCACGCTCGCGCGCGCCTCGCAACTGTTGCCCAGGTAGAGCGCGACGGTGTACCGCTGGTTCGCCGGCACGCCCTGCAGCTCGACCACGATCTGCGTCTGATCGCCCACCGGCACCAGGCGCGCCACGCCCGTCACACCCGAGAAGGCGACCATGTTCAGGTTGATCGTGGCCGCCGCCGGGCCTGTCGTGACCGGCGGCGCCGGCGTGGTCGGTGCGACCGGGCCACTCACCGGATTGGGCACGCTGGTCGCGCCCGGGACGCTCGGCGTGGTAGCCGCGCCGCCGAGCGGCAGGGAGGCGCAGGCCGCGAGCACGCCGGCCTGCTCCGGCGCGAGCTGCACGGCGATCGCATGCTGGAGGCCCGTGAGCTGGTCGAGCGAAACCGGCACGATGGTACATCGCCGCTGACCGCACCCGGCGGGCGGCGCGTAGTGGTTCCCCGGCCGCACCGCTGCGGGAGCGGCGCGGTCCCGGCTCAGGGCGCAAGTGGCGTACCACCTCACCCCCTCGAGGGGGCGCCCCGGCCACCGGCGGCCCCGTGGTCCGGGGGCTGGCGCGTGGTGGCAGATGGGGTGAGCACGGCGCGGGCTGAGGCGTGCGGGCAATCGGACAGGCGCGCGCGGTTTGACCTTTCGACTGGACAATGCTACCGTGCCGGCGCAAGAGGTCCAGGGCGAGCAACCCGGGGAATCTTGGCGGGAGGGCCCACCCCGCCGACTGGAGGACAGCCGATGCGAACTGCCACCCGCACGCTTCGTCCGCGTTCCCGCTGGCTCGGCGCCGCCTTCGCCTACCTCAGCGCGCTCGCGTTGCTCCTGCCGCTCGCGGCCGGCTTCCTGCCGACCAGCGCCCACGCCGCGCCACTCGCGGTCGGGGCGGGCCAACCGCGCGCCGGCGGCTCGCTCGTGATCGGGCGGCGGGTCGACGCGCTCCAGTTCGACCCGATCATCGTCGACGACAACCCCTCGCTCTTCCTGCTCGTCAACCTCTACGACCCGTTGCTGCGGGTGGCGCCGCAGGGCGTCGGCGTCGAGCCGGCCGTCGCCTCCTCCTGGGAGGTAAGCCAGGACGGCCGCGTCTACACCTTCCGCATCCGCGACGGCATCCGGTTCCGCGACGGCACGCCCGTGACCGCCGAGGACGCCAAATGGTCCCTCGACCGCGTTCGGGGCGACAAGAGCACCTGGAAGACGAACTACGAGACGATCACCGACGTCGAGGCGCTCGACCCGATGACGGTGCGCGTGACCCAGTCGATCCCCTGGGCGCCGCTGCCAGCGGCCATCGCGATGTTCCCGGCCGTCATCACGCCGAAGGCGACGTTCGACGTGGCCGACCCGGACTGGGACAAGACCAACGGCACCGGCCCCTACTACCTCGAGAGCTGGACGAAGAAGAGCGAGCTCGTCTTCAAGAAGAACCCGTATTACTGGCAGCCCGGCAAGCCCTACCTCGATGAGATTGTCTTCAAGATCGTGCCCGACGACAACGCCCGGCTGCTGCAGATCCAGGGCGGCCAGATCGACGTGATGACCGACCTGCCGCTCAACCAGGTCGACATCCTCAATGCCAACCCGAACCTCGTCGCCAAGACCTACCCGATCCAGGCGATGACCTCGCTCGGCCTCAACGTCACCAAGGAGCCGCTCGACGACGTCAAGGTGCGCCAGGCGCTCAACTACGCCACCGACAAGGATGCGCTCAACCGCGTCGTCTACTTCGGCAAGGCCGAGGTGCAGACCTCGCCCATCCCGAAGGGCGCCTTCTTCGACGCGAGCCTCCAGGGCTACCCCTACGACATGGTCAGGGCGCGGCAGCTCCTGAGCGAGTCGAAGGCGCCCAACGGTTTCTCGGTCGAGTTCCTCGTCCAGTCGGGCAACCTGGTCAACAACCAGATCGCCACGTTCATCAAGGAGCAGTGGCGCCCGCTCGGCGTCGAGGTCAACATCGTCCAGGTCGAGACGGCCAATGCCCGCACCCGCATCCGCGCCGGCGACTACCAGATCGCGGTCTCGGGCTGGACCAACGACATGGACGACCCGACCCAGGTGATCAACTACACCGCCAACGGGGAGTTCGGCACCTTCGCGACCTGGACGCGCTACAACAACCCCCAGGTCAACCAGATGATCCGCCAGGCCGACCTCGAGCTGAACCCGCAGCGCCGCCAGGAGCTCTATTCGCAGATCCAGCGGCAGGTGCTCGAGGACGCGCCGCGCGTCTTCCTCGTCTACTGGCCCGAGGCCGCGGCGTATCAGAAGTACGTCGAGGGCTTCTTTATCGGCGGTCTCTCCTACTACCGCCTCGAAGAGATCTGGCTGAACAAATAGGCGGTTCGGCGCCGGCAGGCTTCGTGCCGGCGGCCGCGGGGCGGGCGGCGGTCCCTCAGTTCCGGCCGGGCCGCCTCCGCCGCCGGCCGCCGACCGTCCGGCGGGTGGCCGCCCGGGTCTGGCGACCCGGCAAACGGCGGGTGGATCAGGAGGGCTGTCGATGGGCTTCTGGCTCTACACGGCCAAGCGGCTCGTGCTGCTCGTGCCGGTCCTCATCGGGATGACGGTGGTCGTCTTCGGCATGCTCCGCCTCATCCCGGGCGACCCCGCCTTCCTCTACCTGGGCGACCGCGCGACCGAGCAGGCGGCCGCCGCCGTGCGCGAGCAGCTCGGCCTCAACCGGCCGCTCTGGGAGCAGTACTGGATCTTCGTCTCCGGCATCGTCAGCGGCAACCTCGGGGACTCGCTCCACTACCGCAAGCCGGTCGCGGGGCTGATCCTTGATCGGATGCCGGCCACGATCTTCCTGACCTTCTACGCGGCGGGCCTGGCCGCCCTGATCACGCTCCCGGTCGCCTCGCTCGCGGCGCTCAACCGCGACCGGCCCGCCGACCAGGTGATCCGCGCGGCGTTCCTGGTGGCGCTGGGCACGCCCAACTTCTGGCTCGGGATCCTGCTGATCCTCGGCTTCGCCGTGAACCTGCGCTGGTTCCCGGTGTCGGGCTTCGGCAAAGGCTTCCAGGAGCACGTGTGGTACCTCTTCCTGCCAGCGCTCACGCTCGCCCTCCACCTGGCGGCGGTGCTGATCCGCAACCTCAGAAGCCAGATCATCGCGGTGCTCAGCGCCGACTACGTGCGCACCGCCCGCGCCAAGGGGTTGGCCGGGCGCCAGGTGCTCACGCGCCACGTCCTGCGCAACGCGCTCATGTCCACGCTGAGCATCTTCGGCCTCCAGATCGGCTACCTGCTCAGCGGCACCGTGGTGATCGAGACGGTGTTCTCGATCCCGGGCGTGGGCACGCTCCTGGTGGACGGCATCACCGCGCGCGACTACCCGATCGTCCAGGGGGTCACGCTCTTCAGCGCGGTTTTCGTGATCCTGATCACGCTCATCACCGATCTGATGTACGGCGTGCTCGATCCGCGGGTGACGTATGGCTGAGACGGTGGCAACGCGCGAGGGCGCGCTCGCGCCCGACCTGAGGCTGGCCGCGGCGCCGCCGCGCCGCTCCGCCTGGCGCCGGGCGGGCCCCTCGTTCTGGTGGGGGCTGGCGCTGCTGGTGCTGGTGCTGGTGGTGGCGGTCGGCGCGCCCGTGCTCGCCCCCTACGACCCGATCACGCAGGATTTCGCAGCGGTGCTCAAGCCGCCCGGCCCCGACCACCTCTTCGGCACCGACAACTTCGGCCGCGACATCCTCAGCCGCGTCCTCTGGGGCACGCGGATCGACCTGCAGATCGGCCTGCTCTCGGTGGTCTTCCCCTTCCTCATCGGCTCGGCGATCGGCTGCATCACCGGGTTCTTCGGCGGCTGGCTCGACATGGTCGTCGGGCGGATCGTGGACGTGGTGATGGCGTTCCCCTTCCTGATCCTGGTGATCGCGATCATGGCGATGCTCGGGCCGGGCCTGACCAACCTCTACATCGCGGTCGCCATGGTCGGCTGGATCAGCTACCATCGCATCGTGCGCGGCGATACGCTGGTGACGCGCGAGCTGGATTATGTCACGGCCGGTCGCACGCTCGGCGCCACCGATGCGCACCTCATCCGCCGCCACGTCCTGCCCAACGTGATCACCCCGGCGATCGTCTACGCGATGACGCACATCGTGACCGCGATCCTGCTCGGGGCGTCGCTCTCGTTCCTCGGCCTGGGGGTGGCGCCCCCCACCCCTGAGTGGGGCGCCATGATCGCCGAGTCGCGCCCGTTCATGCTCGTCGCCTGGTGGATCCCGACCTTCCCGGGCCTCGCGCTGGTGGTGACTGGCCTCGCCTTCAGCCTGCTCGGCGACGGCCTCGCCGACCTGCTCCGCCCCGAGCTCGGGCGGTAGGGGCGCCTCCGGCCTCAGCCCTTCTCGCCGCGGGCGCGCGGGTCGAGCGCGTCGCGGACGCCGTCGCCGAGGAGGTTGAAGGCGAGCACGGCAAAGACGATCGCCAGGCCGGGGAAGATGCTCAGCCAGGGCGCGGTCTCGAGGAAGGTGCGGCCCTCGCTGAGCATCACGCCCCAGGAGGGGTACGGCGGCTGGATCCCGAGGCCCAGGTAGGAGAGCGTCGCCTCCTGCAGGATGGCGAACGAGAAGATCACCGTCGCCTGCACGATCAGCGGCGAGAGCGTGTTGGGGAAGACGTGCCCGAGCATCACCCGCGGCGAGGTTGCCCCGATCACCCGGGCCGCCTCGACATACTCGCGGTGGCGTTCGGCGATCACCGCGCCGCGCACCACCCGGCCGAGCAGCGGCGTGTAGACGACCGCAATCGCGATGATCGCGTTGTTCAGGCTGGGGCCGAGCATCGCCGCGATGCCGATCGCCAGCAGCAGCGCCGGGAAACTGAACAGCACGTCGAACACCCGCCCGACCGCGTTGTCGACCCAGCCGCCGAGATAGCCGGCCGCCAGGCCGAGCGCCGAGCCCGCGATCACCGCCGCCAGCGTGCTCAGCGATGCCACCAGCAGCGTCGAGCGGCTGGCGTAGACGACCCGGCTGAAGACGTCGCGGCCGAACCGGTCGGTGCCGAAGAGGTAGGTCGGCGACGGCGCCTGGAGCGCGGCGCGCACGTTGTTGCGGATCGGGTCGTAGGGGGCGATCACGTCTGCCAGCAGCGCCGTCACCACGACCACGAGCGAGAGGATCACCCCGACCAGGACCAGCCGGTTGCGCACGAGCGCGCGTAGCCCCTGCCGCCAGGGGCTGCGCGTGCCCGTGAGCTGCACTGCCCCGGCTGCCGGCGTCGCCAGGGCTCCCTCGGGCTGGGCCGGCCGCAAACCGCTCGCACTCGTCATTCGCCCATCACCCATAGCGGATTCGCGGGTCGAGGTAGCCGTAGAGCAGGTCCACGACCAGGTTCGAGAGCGTGAAGATCATCGCGATGAAGAGGATCGCCCCCTGCACCAGCGGGTAGTCGCGCTGATAGACCGCGTTGAGCACGAGCCGCCCGACGCCGGGCAGCGTGAAGACCTCCTCGGTCACGATCGCCCCGCCGAGCAGGTAGCCGACCTGGGCGCCAATCACCGTCACGATCGGGATCAGCGTGTTGCGCAGCGCGTGGCGGATCACCACCACCCGCTCGCCCAGCCCCTTCGCCCGCGCCGTGCGCACGTAGTCGTTGCGCAGCACGTCCAGCAGCGCCGAGCGCGTCATGCGCATGAGTTGCGCCGCCACCACCGTCCCGAGCACGATCGAGGGCAGGATGAACTGCTGGAGGTTCTTGACCGGGTCGACGGTGAGCGGCGTGTAGTCGACCGGTGGCGTCCACTGGAGCCAGAGCGAGAAGAACAGGATCAGCATCGCCGCCTGCCAGAAGATCGGGATCGACAGGCTGAAGAGGCTCAGCACGCGCACCAGGTGGTCGAGCGGTGTGTTCTCGCGCACCGCCGAGACGATGCCGAGCGGCAGCCCCACCAGGAGCGAGATGAGGAGCGCGCCCAGCGCGAGCTGGAGCGTGACGGCGAAGCGCTCGGCGATCAGCGCGGTGACCGCCTGGCCCGAGCGCCAGCTCACGCCCAGGTCGCCGCGGAGCAGGCCGCCGAGCCACTCGAGGTACTGGACGTGGAGCGGCCGGTCGAGGCCGAAGAAGGTGCGCATCGCCTGGCGCTGCTCCTCGGTGACGCGCGTGTCGGCGCCGAGCATCTGGTCGACGACCGTGCCAGGGATCAGCCGGATCATCAGGAAGACGAGGATGGTCACGCCCAGCAGCGTCGGCACGAGCGTCGCCAGCCGGGTCAGCACGTAGGTGCGCATCGCCGTCCCTCCGCGCGACTGGACCGACCGGACCGGGGTCCCCGCGGTTCCGGGTGAAGCCTGCTCGGCCGGCCGCCCGGGGGTTCACCCCCCGGGCCCAGAGTGCGAAGCCGGCTGATGCAAGGTGCGGAAAGAGTGCGGGGGTGATTGTCAGCCGGCTGAAGCCGGCGCGAAGGAAGGACGAGGCCGGCTAAAGCCGGGAC
>JBHOQZ010000171.1:0-2178 GCA_042408635.1 Chloroflexota bacterium | reverse complement strand
ACTCGCTCCAGACGCTCGGGAAGGTCGGCGCCCAGGCGCTGTTGAAGGCGCTGTTGAAGAACCGATCGATGGTGTCGCTCAGCGCGAACGGGCTGAACGGGCGATAGCGCACGAGATTCGCCATGTCGTCTTCAACCTCCTTTTCGAAGTACAACTCGGACCTCGGTGTCCTGCATGCGGGCCCGGCCCCTGCTCCTCCGAGCCCGCTCTCACACTTCTGTGTATAGCAAACCGTCCTCGATCTGTCAAGAGGCCTGATAGTGCTCATATCAACTTTTGCGCGCCGATCCATCGGTAGCCGCTTCATCGCCCCGTCGGCAGCCCAGCGCACCGGTTCGGCCCCGGCGGCGCCTGGGCGCACACCTCGACCTCGCCACCCACCGGCGCGCCCCCCGCGGCGAGCGTGGCCCGGTAGCCGACCGGGCCCAGGGCGGCTCCACCGTAGCGCGCGTCGACGTCGGACCGCGCCAGGCGCTCCAGCACGTCCGGCTCCGCGGGCCGGCCCCGAACCAGGAAGGCGAGGGGCGCGGCCGGCTCGTAGAAGCGAGCCGGCCGCAGCAGCGCGGCCGGGCTCCAGACCGGGCGCACCCGCGCCAGCGCCCAGCCTTGGAGCTCGACGCCGCCCGGCGCGGGCTGCACAACATCGACCGTGACGACCGCCTCGGCCACCTCACCCCCTCCGAAGTAGAGCGGCAGCACGACCAGCGCCAGCGAGGCGACGTTGAGCGCCCCGAGGCTGCAGTTCCAGAGGATCGCCCCGGCCGCGGCGCGGCTCCACCGGTCACGCTCGCCGCCGGCCGACCGTCGCTGCAGGACCGGGGCACGCAGCGTGCAGGTGGTGAGCCGCTGCCAGCCGAGCGCGAGCGCGGCGGCGATCGCTGGTAGGGCCGGGAAGAGGTAGCGCCCCTGCGGCGAGGGGTCCCGCGCCCAGGTGCTCCAGAGCGAGAGGAACAGCGCACAGGCGACGGGCAGCACGATCACGAGCAGCAGTTCACGCCGGCTCGGTGCCTCGGTGGGCGCCGGATACGGCGCTCTCGAGGGATCCGTCCCGGGCGCAACCTCCTGGGCTCTGCTGGTGGGTGTGGGTCGGTGCTGGGCGAGCACGAGCACGAAGCCGAGCGCGCCGAGCGCGCAGACGAGGAACAGCGCGTAGTAGACCGGGCTGGGGTAGAAGACGCGCTGCCAGTCGAAGGCCCCCCAGAAGCTGCGGAAGCTCTCCTGCCACCAGATGGGATACGTCGCGGCGTCGACGAGGCTCCAGCCGCGCGCGCGCAGCGAGAGGGCGTAGCCGGGCGCCGCGGCGGCGAGCGCCTCCTGTAGCACGCGCTCGGGGATCGGCTCGCCGTAGAGCGCCAGGTTGCGCCAGAGCCACGGACCGGCGACCGCGGCGAAGGCGAGCCCGGCCAGTCCGAGCCGCCCCGCGCGCCGCGCCTGCCCGGCCGCGCCCGGCGGCGCCGAACCGAGCAGGAGCGCCAGCCCCAGCGTGGGCCAGACGGCGAAGAGCGTGTAGCGGGTGACCACCCCGAGGCCGAGCAGGAGGCCCGCAAGCAGGCTCAGACGCAGCGTCCAGCCATCGCGCAGGCCGACGAGCGCGACTGCGAGGCTGAGCGCACCGAGCAGGGCCGCGGGCGCGTCGGCGTTGAGGTAGGCAGCCACGAAGCTGAACTGCGGCAGCAGCGCCACGAATGCGGGCACGGCCAGGCGCACGAACGGCGAGCCCGGCGCGAGCTGGCGCGCCAGCAGCCACGCCGCGATCACCGTGCCGGCCGCACAGGCGAGCGACAGTAGCCGCGCCGCGCGCCACGGCTCCACCGGCACCAACGTCAAGAGCGCCGCGCCGAGGTAGGGCAGCGGCGGGTAGAGCGAGTAGGGCTCGACGGGCTGGCCGTCCGGCCCGAAGCGGATCGGCAGCTCGGGGTCCCGTTCGAAGACGGGCAGCCGCCCGTGCGACCGGATGAAGTCCACCATCGCCCAGTGGTCGAACTCGTCGGGTCCGCGACCGAACGGCAGGCTGGCCGACCAGACCCAGCCGTTGAGCAGGCTGAAACCGACCAGCAGAACCAGCGCCGGCAGCCCGACCCACCAGGGGTCGAGGCGGCCCGGCGCAGCGCCGACCGGCGGCGCCGGGCTGGCCGCCTCCCCGCCCGACTCTCCCCAGCCGTGCGGCCGGGCCGAGGC
>JBHOQZ010000167.1:0-4862 GCA_042408635.1 Chloroflexota bacterium | reverse complement strand
CGGCGGCTCGCTGCCCAGAGGCGGCGTGGCAGCGAGCCGCCGCCGCCAGCTCGCCGACCCGGCCTAACATTACGAAAAGATGTCGAAAACTTTAGGATATTCGACGCCCAACGCCCACTGGACGTGGTATAATCGGCGGCGGCAAGGGTCGATGGTGCGCCTCACGCTGCGGTGAGGCGGCGGCAGGCTCGACGGGAAGGAGCGGACGATGGAGTTGCTCTCGTTGCGCGCCGAGCGCGAGCGGCTGTGCCTGCGCATCACGGTGCTTGATCGCGAGATTCGGGAGGCGGCACGCGAGCGCGGGGTCTACTGGCGGCGGCTGTACACGCAGCGCGTCGCGCTCTGGCGCCGATTGAACGAAGTGGAGCGACGCCTGGTCAATCTCTATGTGGAGGGTGGCGCCAGCAGTCGCGGTTAGCCTGCCGATCGCATGCGCCGGCCGATTGGGCGAACGACTGGCTCTGGCCGCCCAATCGGCTGTCTCGGAGCTTCGCCCCACCCCCGAGACCGCGCGCCGGTGGTCGGATTGCCGGCTACCTGGTGTTACCCGTGCGCGTAGGCATCCATGGAAGCGAGGTCTCTCCCAGTCGGCAGGACGGTAGGGTGCGGCGGGCGGCAGAGATATCGCCGACGCGCCATGGCTGCGAACGGGACGGTACGGTCGGAGAATGGGGCGATGGCTAGGGAAACACGCGATGTGGCCGACGGCCAAGTGGGGGCCAGCGGAGCACGGGAGCGGGGCGCTCCGCCCTGCCCGGCCGGCCGGGATGTTATGCGGCTGCTGACCCACGAGCTCCGGGGGCCACTCAGCACGATCATCGGCTTCAGCGAGCTCCTGCTCGAGGACCAGCTTTCGCCCGAGTGCCAGCGCGAGTACCTGCACATCTATCCTGGCCGAGGGGCTGCGCGCCGCCGCGCTCCTCGACACGGCGACCGGCACGACACAACCCGGGCCGGGACGACCGGCGCTGCGCCTCGAGCCGTGTCCCTGCGCGCCGCGTGACCTGCTGGCGCAGGCGCTGGCGGCGCTGCCGCCGCGCCCCGATTGGCCGCTTGGGCTTGACCTGGCCTACGACCTGCCGCGCGTGGCGGCCGAGCCCGATCGGCTCCAGCAGGTGCTCCTCATCCTGCTCGACAACGCGCGCAAGTGCTCGCCCGGCGGGGGCTCGATCTGGCTGAGCGCCCGCCTCGTGGGTGATGAGGTGGAGGTCACCGTGCGCGACCATGGCCTGGGCATCCCGGGCGACGCGCTGGAGTGTGTCTTCGCGCGCGGCTACCGGGTTGCGGCCGCCGATCGCGCGGGCATCCCCGGCAACGGCCTCGGGCTGGCGATCGTGCGCGAGATCGTGACAGCCCATGGCGGCCGCGTCTGGGCGAGCTCCGGGGGCAGCGGCCGAGGCACGGCGGTGAGCTTCACCTTGCCTCTGGCCGCAGGCGTGGCGGCCCGTCCCGAGCGCCACACCTCGCCCGACCGCCTCGCGGTCTGACTGGCCGCTCCTACCCATCCCGGCCCCCGACCGGGGCTCCGTGCCGCTGGGTGATCGCGCCCGGCCTTGGGCATCCTTCATCAGCCGGCTGAGGAGCGCGCGTCCCAGCCCCGAAGGGACTTCGCAACCTCAGCCCGGGGGATCACCCTAGGTGACCGGAGAGACAAGCGTCAGCCGCCTTGACTTACCGCGCGACGCCGGGAGCCGCGGGGCCTGTCCGACCGGCGCGCGACAGCGCCGCGGCGGGACTAGGTGCCTCTGCCGCCGACCAGGTCGCCGATCTCCACGCGAAACGTTTCGTCCCCAACCGTGGCGCTCAGATCCAGCTCTCTGCCCAGCTCCCGCACATGTCGCTGGAGCGTCGACAGCAAGAGGTCGATTTCCCGCTCCAGGCGAGCGGAGAGTGACAGGGTGCCGTCTGAACCGGTAGGATGCGGGGACTGAGGCCTACGCCAACCTGGGAGGGCGAACCGCGTGCGCGACCTGCTGGAGTTCGACGAGGGGACGCTCGCCAACGGCGTGCGCTTCGCCTACGCGCAGATCCCCGACTACCCCGATGCTTTCTTCTCGCTGCGCATCCAGGCCGGCGCGGTCTACGAACCGATCGAGGAGCTCGGGCGCACGCACTTCCTCGAACACCTTCTGGTCGACCACACCCCCGATGCGGCCGGCGATCCCTTCACCCGCCAGCTCGAGGCGCTGACGGGTCGACCGATCCAGGCCAGCGCCGGCTACGAGCTCCTCGCGAGCGACAACCGCTGCCCCGTCAACGACCTGCCGCTCTTGATCTCGCTCTGGGCGGGGCAGCTCCTGCGCCGCAGCTTCCTGCCCGAGGTCGTCGAGAAGCAGCGCCAGATCATCCTGCGCGAGATCGGCCCCGCCCAGAGCGTGCCGTTCAACCGCCGCCTCCGTGAGTGGCTGCGCGACTTCCTCCAGGGTCACCCCTATTCGCGCCCGGTCGCCGGCACCGACGCGACCGTCAGCCGCCTCACCCTTGCCCAGCTCGAGGTGGCGCTCGAGCACGACTGCACCGGCGCCAACGTGGTCATCGTGGGCGCGAGCCGCCTGCCGCTCGGCGAGTTCGTCGCCACCCTCGACTCCACCTTCGGCGCGCTGCCGCCGGGCACGCCGAACGTCTTCCCGCCGGGACCGGTGCCCGTGCCCGAGCCGGCGGAGTGGCGCGACAGCCCCGAGGGGGTGTACGTGCCGGTGATCTACTGGTGGGTGCGCACGCCGGGCTCGACCGAGCGCGATTTCTACCTCGGCCGCGCCACCTTCGAATACCTGGGCGGCACCCTGCACGCGCCGCTCTACCGCAAACTGCGCGACGAGCGACAGCTCTGCTATCAGGTCAACGCCAGCTACGACGGCTACCGCACGCGCGGCGGCGTCTCGACGTTCCAGGTCGTCAACCCACCGCTCGTGCGGATCGAGGAGGCGCGCGACGTCCTGCGCGAGACGATCGAGGAGCTGGCCTCCGGCGTGGTGGACACGGCGCGCCTCGAGCAG
This sequence comes from Chloroflexota bacterium, assembly GCA_042408635.1. GTDB lineage: Bacteria > Chloroflexota > UBA6077 > FW602-bin22 > JBHOQZ01 > JBHOQZ01. The sequence goes on along the minus strand of JBHOQZ010000167.1, from coordinate 1,866 downwards.
ATGCGCAATGCGCTCGTGCGCACCTACTTCGGCCAGGTAATCGAGCCGCCCGGCACGCAGGTGTCGATGGCGACAGCGCGCATGTTCGGCTGCGTCGACGCCCACCCGGAAACGGTCCGGCGCTTCTATGAGGAGCTCGAGCCCGAGGATCTGACCCGCTTCGCGGCCACCTACCTCGCTGGCAAGGGACAGCTTGCAATCTTCATCCCGCCGGAGCACGTCGCCACCACGGTCGCTACACCCGCGCCGGCCTCGACCGCAGCCCCCGGCGCACCCGCCTAGGCCGTGGCGGCGCCCGCGCGGGTGGGGATCGCCTTCGCCTCGGCGACGATCCGCCGCACGGTCGCCTCGTCCGCCTCCCGGGGCAGCTCGAGGCCGATGCTGTCCGCGATGCCGGCGTAGCGCTCGCGCAGCTTCGGCACCAGCTCGGCGTAGGGCGCGACCACGGCGAACGCCTCGACGATCTCGTCGGTGATCAGGCTCGGCATCTCGGTCCAGCCGCCCGTGAGCGAGAGCTGGTGCAGCTTCTCCCCGACCGCCTCCCAGCTGTGCGCCTCGAACACCGGAAAGTAGGTGCGGGTCGAGCCGTAGAAGGCGATCTGGCGCTTCACCGCCGCGACCTTGCGCTCGACCGACGGCCAGTCGGGCCCGGTCACAACGAATCCGCCGCCCGTGATCTGCACCGCCGAGGCGGGCCGGCCGGAGCGGCGCAGCCCCTCCTCGACCGCCGGCAGGATCACCGCCTCCTGGTAGCGGCGCGTGGTGAAGCCGTGTGTGCGCAGCCCGTCAGCGATCTCGCCCACGAGCCGGGCGTTGTAGGGGTTCACGGCCGCCAGCTCGATCGGGATCGCCGGGTGCTCGATTGGGCCGGGGTTGAACGCAGGGTTGATGAGCGTGAACTGGTAGTGCTCGCCCTTGAAGTCGGGGCGCGCGCCCGTCTGGAAAGTGTTCCAGGCGGCGCGCACCGCCAGCACGTAGTCGCGCAGGCGCGGACCGGGCGGCCCCCAGGGCACGCTGAAGCGCCGCTCGTTGTGCCCCTTCACCTGCGTGCCGAGGCCGAGCCGGAAGCGGCCGCGCGAGAGGCGCTGGAGGTCCCAGGCGAGCTGGGCGGTCACGAACGGGCTACGCGGGAATGCGATCGCCACTGAGGTGGCGAGCGTCACCTGCTCGGTCGCCAGCGCCGCCGGCACCAGCGGCAAGAAGGGGTCGTGCGCGAGCTCCGCGACCGCGATCCCGTCGAACCCCAGCGCCTCGGCGCGCCGGGCGGCGTCGCCCACCGCGCGCAGGTCGTCGATCGGCACGTGTGTTTCGATCCGCATGCCTCTGCTGTCCTCTACTCTCCCCGTCCGGGCTCGCCACCGCTGCGGGCCTGTCCCCCGACTCTAGCAGGCGTCCCACCTGCTAACAAGCGCCACGCGCCGCCTCCGGCGTGACACCAGCACCGGGTCTGCCCGACCGGGTCTGCCCGACCGGGCGCCGGGCGCCGTCGGACCGCACTGTCCATCCAACAGCGCCCGGCGCGCGCAGACGGGTTGCTATACTGCGCTCAGCGAGCGCGCGACGCCCAGCGGCCGACGAGAGACGGGCCGGACGGCGACAGCAGCCTCGCCCGGCCGCGCAACCGGGCAGCAGGAGAACCTCAACTTGGCTACGCCGGCCCCGACCGCCCGGCCCGTCCCCGACGCCGACCACCCGCCGACCGCGGCCGCACCCTTCCCGGCACCCGGCGCGACGGCCGAGCCCGAGGTCCGACCCGCCGGGACGGGCACCACCCGCCTGCTCTGGCTGCTCGGGGCGCTCAGCGCCGCGCTCTACTACGCTGTGGCGACGCGGCAGTACCTCCTCTTTGCCACGATCGACCGGCCG
>JBHOQZ010000166.1:0-9026 GCA_042408635.1 Chloroflexota bacterium | reverse complement strand
CGGCGGCTGCCGGCCGCCCGGCAGCCGCACAAGCCGACCGGACGTGCGACCGTCCGCGGCCTCCGTTTGACGCCCTGTCCGGGCGCGCCTACGATGGCGACACTCGGACAAGCGCCGAGCGCCCGCCGGCCGCACCGCCAGCATCGCCTCGATCGTCACCGACCTGGACGCGCGCGTCATCTGGGTCGCCTGCGGCCCGACCTGCTGCCACCCCTACCGCCCGGTGACGCTGCCCGAGCCCGCCACCGAGTCCGCCGCCGCGGGCGCGGCCGTCGCGGCCGGGGAGAGATAACACAGCGGCTGCGCCGACTTCTCGATCTTGCGGCCGAAGTCCTGCGAAGATCTCTGCAACGACAACATCAGAGGTCGCAAGGCGATGGCCCTGGTCCACCAGCCCTCGAATGAAAGCGGTTGTGGAGGCAACTGCTTTCCAGAAGTCGACGATGCTATCGGTGTCAAGCAGATATAGACTCACGTGTCCGAGTACCCGCGGAGCTTGCGGGCTGCATGAAGGTCATCCTCGCGTCGTCGGCTGCGCACCCACTCGGAGGTCTTTTCCGGCGTCGCCCAGTCAGGATAATCGCGATCGGCCCGTGCGCCCGTAGCCTGGCATCAGCGCCTCCTTCTGAAGCTCGCGTGCCAACTTCTCGCGCACGGCTTCGGTGATGAAGGCGCTACGGCGGCGTTTGCCGGCTAGACGGTCAATGGCCGCGACCATGTCGCGCGGGATCACGATGTGCGTGCGGACGTCCTCCTTGGTCATCGGAACGTCTCCTTCAGATGGCTTGCCCATCAGCTCGCTAGCACGTTGGTGTGTGCCTCGCAAAATCACACACCAGTGTGTCATGGAGAGGGCTTGGACCTGGCTGACGGGGGTCTGCGGCCGTCGACGGTCGCCGCCAGCCGGTGCCGACATTTCGGGTTTGCAACCGGATCAAAGGATCGACCCGCCTGGCCGCGCCCCCGACGGCATGGTATAATCAGGGAGCATGAAAGGCATTCAGCAGGTTTCGGGCAAGGGGACGAGGACCTGGGGTTCTTGCCCCCTTTTTTGGTGCCCGCCAACAGCGTCCCACACCGTCGAGCCAGGATCAGCCGTCGTCTCGGACGGCAATGGCAATAAGGGAGAACTGTGAGCGTAATCGAATACACCGATCTCGAACCGGGCCTTAGCGGGCAGTTCGCCCCGGCAACCCCGGACGAGCTGCCCTTCACCGCCGTCGCCGATCCCGGCGAAAGCGCTGCCTGCTTCGGGGACCTGATCCTCAGCCTCCCCGTCTGGCGCGCCGTCCACGAGCTGGGCTTTCACACTCCGACACCGGTCCAGCAGGAAATCGTGCCGCTCATGATCGAGGGGCACGACGTGGTCGGGCAGTCGCAGACGGGCACCGGCAAGACCGCGGCCTTCGGCATTCCCCTGGCGGAGCGCCTCGACCCGACGTTGCCGGTGGTGCAGGCGATCGTGCTCGTGCCGACGCGCGAGCTGGCGATGCAGGTGGCCGAGGAGCTCAAGCGCCTCACCCGCTACGTCGGGCTGCGCGTCGCCCCGATCTTCGGCGGGGAATCGATGAAGGGACAGCTCCACGACCTCGAGCGCGGCGCCCAGATCGTGGTCGGCACGCCCGGCCGCATCATGGACCACATGCGCCGCCGGACGCTCTCGCTCCAGTCGGTGCGCGTGGCGATCCTCGACGAGGCCGACGAGATGCTCGACATCGGCTTCGCCGACGACATGGAGTACATCCTGCGCCACACACCGCGCGAGCGGCAGACCGCGCTCTTCTCGGCCACCATGCCCAACTTCGTGCTGCGCCTGATCGAGCGCTACATGCGCCAGCCCCGCTGGATCCACATCAACCCGGACCAGGCGACGGTGCGCGAGATCGACCAGGTGTACTACGAGGTGCTCGAGGCCGACAAGCCCGCGTTCCTCGCCCGGCTGCTCGCCGACGCCGAGACCTACTCGCGGGTGGTCATCTTCTGCCGGATGCAGCGCACCGTCGACCGCGTCAACGAGTTCCTGCGGCGGGCGGGGCTGCCGGCCCGCGGTCTGCACGGTCGGCTGAGCCAGAACGAGCGCACCGCGGTGATGCGCAGCTTCCGCGATGGGACGCTGCGGATCCTGGTGGCGACCAACGTGGCAGCGCGCGGGCTCGACATCCGCGACGTTTCGCACGTCTTCAACTTCGACATGCCCGACAACCTCGAGGAGTACATCCACCGGATCGGGCGGACCGGCCGCGCCGGTCGCCGGGGCTGCGCGGTCTCGCTCGTCTCCGAGTGGGACATCTACGCGCTCGACGAGCTCCAAGCGCGCTTCGGTGAGGCGCTGCGGCGGCTCGACTCCGATACGCCCGCTAGCACCAGCGCCACCGCGGCCGACTAGCCCGACCCCCACCGGCCGGCGAACCCGACACCACGCGCCCCCGTGCGCCACCCCGGCGTGGCCGACGGGGGCGCGGCGTGCCCACCGACCAAAAAGCATGCCCGGGCGACCGCCGCCCACGTCGCACCCATTGGAGAGATGCCCATGCCCAACTCGACGCTCCTTCGCAACGCCGCGATCCGCAACGTCGCGATCATCGCCCACGTCGACCACGGCAAGACGACGCTGGTTGATGCGCTGCTCAAGCAGAGCCGCATCTTCCGCGAGAATCAGCAGGTCGGCTCGCTCATCCTCGATTCGAACGAACTGGAGCGCGAGAAGGGCATCACGATCCTGGCGAAGAACACCGCTATCGAGTACCGCGGCGTCAAGATCAATATCATCGACACCCCGGGCCACGCCGACTTCTCGGGCGAGGTCGAGCGCGTCCTGAACATGGCCGACGGCTGCCTGCTCCTCGTCGACGCGGTCGAGGGGCCGATGCCCCAGACGCGCTACGTGCTCAAGAAGGCGTTCGAGACCGGCCTGCGCCCGATCGTGGTCGTCAACAAGATGGACCGCGCCAACGCGCGCCCCGCCGAGGTGCTCGGCGCGACGCAGGACCTCTTCCTCGATCTCGCCTCCGAGGCGGAGCAGCTCGAATTCCCGGTCCTCTACGCCAACGCGCGCGCCGGCATCGCGGCCACCGACCCGCGCCTGCCCGAGCGCGGCGACCTGTCCGACCTCTTCGAGGCGATCCTCGCCTCCGTGCCGCCGCCGAACGGGGACGCCGACGAGCCGTTCCAGCTCCTGGTCACCGCGCTCGACTACGATCCACACCTCGGCCGGATCGCCATCGGCCGCATCCGGCGTGGGGTGGCGCGCGCCGGCATGCCGGTCGTGCGGATCGACCACGCGGGCACGGAGAGCCGTGCCCGGCTGGTGAAGGTGCTGACGCACCGGGGGCTCGGCCGCGAGGAGGTCGAGGCCGCCTGCGCCGGCGACATCGTGGCGCTCTGCGGCGTCGAGGGTGTGACGATCGGCGATACGCTGGCCGACCCGGCGCGACCGGAGGCGCTGCCGCCGATCGCGGTCGAGCCGCCCACGCTCAAGATGACCTTCGGCGTGAACACCTCGCCGTTCGCGGGCAAGGAAGGCCGCTGGGGCACCTCGCGCCAGCTCCGCGAGCGGCTGTACCGCGAACTCGAGACCAACGTCGCGCTGCGCGTGCGCGACACCGAGAGTGCGGACGTCTTCGAGGTCTCGGGCCGCGGCGAGCTGCACCTGGCGATCCTGATCGAGACGATGCGGCGCGAGGGCTACGAGTTCCAGGTCTCGCGGCCGGAGGTCATCACCCGCCACATCGACGGACGCCTCCACGAGCCGGTCGAGCAGGTGGTGATCGAGACGCGCGACGCCCACGTGGGCGTGGTGACCGAGCTGATGGGCAAGCGGTTCGGCCAGCTCACGAACATGCAGCCGGCGAGCACGGGCGACATCCGGCTCGAGTTCAAGGTACCCACGCGCGGCCTGATCGGCTTCCGCAACACCTTCCTGACGCTGACGCGGGGTGAGGGGACGATGGGCAGCGTGGTGGCGGGCTGGGAGCCCTGGTACGGCGAGCTGCCGCAGACGCGCCACGGGGCACTGATCGCGTCGGAGCCCGGCGTGGCGGTGACCTACGGTCTCCACAACGCGCAGGCGCGCGGCATCACGTTCATCGAGCCAGGCACGCAAGTCTACACAGGGATGATCGTGGGGCTCCACGCCCGGCCGGGCGACCTGCAGATCAACGTGTGCAAGGAGAAGAAGAAGACGAACGTGCGCGCCTCGGTCGAGGAGATCCAGGAGCGCCTCACGCCGGCCACGAAGCTGAGCCTCGAGCAGGCGCTCGACTTCATCCAGGACGACGAGCTGGTCGAGGTGACCCCGGCCGCCGTCCGCCTGCGCAAGCGGTACCTGACCCAGCAGGAGCGCGAGCTCGCGCGCAAAGCCATCCGCTGACCCCCTCGAAACCGAAACGGGGCTACCGGTGCCGCCGTGGACCCAGCGCCTTATCCAGGGTCGAAGCCTCGCGCCCGGGGTAGGAGCGGCTGAGGGCTGCAGCCGCCAGACACGTGGCTCCACGTCCACGGGCCACGTGCCTCCACCTCCAGGCTGAGCGGACAGGTTGACGATGTAGAACAGATGTTCTATCTTTAACCCTGAGCGGGGAGCACGGTGAGGTGGGACATGGACGGTCTGCCGGAGGAGCGGTCAGCGGGGAGCGGTGGCACGCCGGACGACGCGGTGGTCGAGGCCGAGGTGGCGGAGGTCGAGCCGGCCGGGGAGACGGCGACCGGCGTGGGGCGGGCCGAGGGCGGCGGGCGAACGCGGACGGCGCTGGCGCTGGTACAGCCGGCCCCGCTCCTGCCCACGAATGCCGAGTGGCGGACCATGATGGGCATGGCCGAGGCGCTGTTTCGCAGCGGGCTCCTGCCGGCGCACGTGCGCAGCCCGCAGGCCGCGCTCGCCGTGATCCAGAAGGGGCGCGAGCTCCAGGTCCCGCCGATGTACGCGTTGACGAACATCGTCGTCATCCAGGGCAAGCCCACCGCCAACGCCGAGCTGATGCTCGCGCTCATCTACCGCGACCACGGCGACGAGGCGATCCGTATCACCGAGACCACGGCCGAGCGCTGCACGATCGCCTACCGCCGCCGCTCCTGGTCCGAGCCGCAGAGCTACACGTTCACGATCGAGGACGCGATCCGGGCCGGGCTGGCGGGCGGCGGCAATCCCGCCTGGCAGAAGTACCCGCAGGCGATGCTGCGAGCGCGGGCGATCAGCGCGGTCGCACGCATGGCGTTCCCCGACTCGATCGCCGGCATGTACACGCCGGAGGAGCTCGGCGCGCGGGTGCGCGTCGACGAGGACGGCGAGATCGTCCCGGTGCTCACTGTAGCGGGCAGTCGATCGGGTCCGACGCCCACGACGGGCAGCGGGCGCCGGGCGGGCGCCCCGCCGCAGCACCTCTTCTCGGTGTCGCCGACCGACGACACGGCGACAGGGGTAGGCGCGGACGGCGAGGCCGGAGCGGCCGGAGCCGATGCGGCGACGGAGTTCACGATCGACGCCAACGGCCCGCGCCGGCACCCGCTCCAGTGCATGGCGGTGCTCGTCGGCGGACGCCGCTGCGACGCGGTGCTGCGCGCGGTGCGCGAGCGGCCGGGCTCCCCGCCGACGCCGCCGCAGGAGCTCCTGCGGCGCATGCGGGCGCGCGGTGTGCCAGCGGACGTCGTCCTCTGCCTCGAGCACGCCGCGCGCTACATCGCGCTGCAGCGTCCGACGTCGACCGCCGATTCCGCGTGAGCCGGCCGCACCCGCCTGCTCATGACGCCGTCGGCCCTCGAATGCGTGCTCGGGGCTCTCGCCGGGCGCCCAGCCAGGGCGGAGCTGCTGCTCTTGACGCCGGCGACCCTCGCATGCCTGCTCGGGGAGGGCGCCGGGAGCGTCAGGCGGCGGAGCCCGCAGCCGGTCCATAGACGCGCGTGAGGTGGGCCTCGAGCGCGGCCGTGTTGGCGGTGAGGCTGCGAAAGCCGATGTAGCCGTCAGGGCGGACCAGGTAGATGGCGCCCCGCTCGGCGCCGTAGCGGCGGTGCACGGCGCCCGCCGGATCACGCAGCACCTCGACGCCGGGACCGGGCGGCGGGACCAGGTCGATGGCGGTGGTCACAAGGCACATGCGCGCCAGGCCGGGCCGGGTAGCGACCAGGCCCGTCACCAGGCGCGTCAGCGCGGTCGCGGCCTCCCGATCGTCACCTCCGAGGAACAGCAGCAGCAGCAGGTGAGCCGGGCGCCGCACGAGATCGAAGATGCGGACCGTCGAGCTGTCGGCACACACCAGCGGGCCCCGCGTCGACCACCCGGTCGCCCGCGCTCGGCGCCGACGCATGACCGGGAACGAGCCGGTCGAGGGGACCGCCCGGGTCGTCTTCGGTGAGCGGGCCGCGGCGGTAGTTGACGCCGAGCTCCGCGATGCGCTCCATGAGCGAGCGCTGAAGCGGCCCGAGCGGCAGGTGTTGCAGGACGGGCAGGGCGTGCTCGAGCAGGCGCTTCGTCGTCGGCGTGAGATGCGACAGGTTGCTCGCCATGGTGTCGGTGAGGCGCAGGACGGCCTCCGCGATCGGCTGCCGCTCCGCCTCGTAGCTGTCGAGCAGCGCGGGCGGTGCGGTGCCGGCCAGCACGAGCTCTAGCTTCCAGGCAAGGTTGTGCGCGTCCGGGATGCCCGTGTTCATCCCCTGACCGCCGAAGGGGCTGTGGATGTGGAAGGCATCGCCGGCCAGGAAGACGCGGCCGACCCGGCAGCGCGCGCAGTGGCGCAGGTGCGCGCGGAAGTTCGCCAGCCAGGCGGGATCGCTCACGCGCGCCAGTCCGAGCCGGGCGCGGTCGAAGGCGGTCTGGAAGAAGTCGAGCGTAGGGTCGGGCTGGGTCGCCTCATCGGCGGGCGTCGGCGTGCTCACCATGACACGCGCGCGGCCACCTCGGAACGGGAAGACGGCCATGATCTGCCCGTCGGGCAGCCAGAAGGCGTGCATGCGGTTCGGCGCGAGCTCGGCGGACTCGAGGCGCACGTCGGCTAGCGCCCAGTGCTCGGGGTACTGCTTACCCTCGAACGCCAGCCCGAGCCCGTGGCGGGCGGTGCTGTGGCTACCGTCGCAGCCAAGGAGGTAAGGGGTGCGGCAGCTCTCGACCGTCCCGTCGGCATGGCGCAGGTGGGCCGTCACGCCCTCAGCGTCCTGCGCAAAGCCCGTTAGCTCGACGCCGCGCTCGACCTGCACGCTACGCTGTTCGAGCCTGCCGGCCAGGCTGGCTTCGGTGTCGGGCTGTGGCAGGGCGACGAGGTAGGGATAGGGCGTGTCGAGCCGGGGTATCTCGAGCTCGAAGACGACGCGGCCGCCCGAGTGCAGCGTGATGCCCTCGATCCGCTGACCCCGCTCGAGCACCCCGTCCACCACGCCCATCTGGTCGAACACTTCGAGGGTGCGGGCGTGGATCGCGAGCGCCTTCGATACCGTCGAGGCGGCGGGGGCTCGGTCGATGATGCGCACCGCGGCGCCGTGGCGCGCGAGCTCGTGCGCCAGCGTCAGCCCGGTCGGGCCGGCGCCAACCACGAGTGCAGGCGCTCCGCCCCCTGGCACCAGCTACGACCCTCCTCAAGGCGCCAACAGCCGGAGAGGCACCCTGCCGCCGGCTCGGCGCAGTATACGCCATGGTAGAACCGGTGCCGGCGACTTGGTGTGGCCGGCGCGGCGACCTCGTCAGGCACTCGCCGGGCGGGACCCGCCCGGCGGCGGGATCGCCGGGGGCCGGGGCGCCGACCGGCCGGGGTATACTGGACGACAGAATCGTGGAAGAGTTGCTTGGGGAGAGGGCGATGACGGAAGCGGCAGGCAACCAACTGGGTGCGCGCGACCGGGAGATCGCGTGGCGACCGTCGGAGCGTGAGATCGCCCGCAGCCGGCTGCTGCGCTTCATGCGGCGCCACGGGATCGCCAACCTCGACGAGCTGCTCGAGCGCGCGCGCGGTGACATCGCGTGGTTCTGGGACGCGACGGTCAAAGATCTCGGGCTCGAGTTCTACACGCCCTACGAGCGCGTGGTCGACCTCTCGCGCGGACCTGAGTGGGCGCGCTGGTTCCCCGGCGGCCGGTACAACTACGTGCACAACGCCCTCGACCGGCGCGCCGCCGAGCCGGGCCAGCGCGACCGCGTGGCGCTGATCTGGGAGGGCGAGGAGGGCGACACCCGCCGCTTCACCTACGGCGAGCTCTGGCACGAGGTGAACCGCTGCGCCAACGCGCTGCGCGCGCTCGGCGTGGGCAAGGGCGATAGGGTCGGCCTCTTCATGCCGATGATCCCTGAAGTGGCGATCGCCTCGCTCGCGGTTTCGAAGCTCGGCGCCGTCTACATCCCGATCTTCTCGGGCTACGCCGCCAACGCCGTCGCCACCCGTCTCAACGACTGCGAGGCCACGCTGCTCATCACCGCCGACGGCTTCTACCGCCGCGGCCACGTCGTACCGATGAAGGACACGGCCGACGAGGCGCTGCGCCAGGCCTCCTCGGTGCTCCACCAGCTCGTGGTGCGGCGGGTGGGACGTGGTGTGGCGATGACGCCGGGGCGCGACGTCTGGTGGCACGAGGCGCTGGCTGGCCAGCCCGACACCTGCGAGACCGTGCGCACCGACGGCGAAGACCTGATGATGGTAATCTACACCTCGGGCACGACCGGCCGGCCGAAGGGCGCCCAGCACACCCACAACGGCTTCCCGATCAAGGCGACGCAGGACCTCGCCCACCTCTTCGACCTCCAGGCGGACGACCGCCTCTTCTGGATCACCGACATCGGCTGGATGATGGGCCCCTGGGCGATCGTCGGCACGCTCTCCCTCGGTGCCACGCTTGTCATCTTTGACGGCTCGTTCGACTTCCCCCGCCCCGACCGCATCTGGAACATCATCGAGCGCCACCGGGTGACACTGTTCGGCATCTCGCCCACCGCCGTGCGCGCGCTGATCAAGGAGGGTGAGGAGTGGCTCGCGGGGCACGACCTCTCGAGCCTGCGCGCCTTCGGCGCCACCGGCGAGCCGTGGAACCCCGAGCCCTGGTGGTGGCTGTTC
>JBHOQZ010000164.1:0-7757 GCA_042408635.1 Chloroflexota bacterium | reverse complement strand
GCGATCAGCCGGAACGTCAGCCGCTCGGAGGTCTGGAGCGGCGGCAGGAGCGTGTCGAGCGCCGCGCGGCTCTTGCGCTTGAGCCGGCTGAAGGCGATCAGGTGGAGGATCGCGGCGGCGAAGGCGAGCGTCAGGGCGGCGTAGGCCAGGAACGAGGTCAGCACGTGCAGCGGCAGCCAGGCGCTCTCCAGCACCGGCGCGATCGGGTTGTGGCCGCGCGGCCAGGCGCCGAGCACCGCCGCACCGAAGGCGAGCGGCACGAGCGCCGCGCCGAACACCGGCTGGCCGAGCCGGCGGTGGGCCGCGATGGCGCCGGCGCCCAGCAGGAAGGCGTAGAGCCCGAGCGTCTCGGCGACCGAGGCGATCGGCAGCCGCCCCGACTCGATCAGCCGGCAGGAGAGCGCGGCGGCGTGGGCGATCCAGGCAGCGGTGAGCAGCCCGAGCGCCGCCGCCACGACACCCACCCGCCGCCAGGCCAGGAACGCCAGGTAGAGCGCGCCGCTCAGCCCGTAGCCGAGCAGCGCGGCACCGCCGAAGACGGCAGCTTCGAACGCGATCACGGGGTCGGTTCTCCGTCGAGCGCGAAGAGGTCGCGTACGATCCGGCTGTAGTCGCGACCCGCGCCCGCCGCCCCCGCCTGGAGCTTGAGGCGCACCACCGGGTCGTGGAGGAGCTTGTTGACGATGCCGCGCGTTAGCGCGGCCACCGCCTCCCACTCGCGCTCGGTCAGGTCGTTGAGCCGGGGCGCGACGCGGGCCAGCTCGGCGGCCCGGATCGCCTCGGCGCGCTCGCGCAGCGCCGCGATCGTCGGCGCGACCTCGCGCGCCGCCCCCCAGTGGACGAACCGGCCGAGTTCCTCGTCGACGATCGCCTCGACCCGCGCGATCTCCTGCCGGCGCCGCTCCAGGTTCGAGGCGACCAGCGCCTGGAGATCGTCGATGTTGTAGAGGAAGACGTTCTCGAGCGAGCCCGCCTCCGGCTCGACGTCGCGCGGCACCGCGATGTCGATCAGGAAGAGCGGCCGGCCACGCCGCGCCCGCGCCGCCCGGCGCACCGTCTCGGCCTCAGGATCGGCTCGGGCGCCCCGGTCGAGGTCACCACGATGTCGCACCCGGCCAGAACCGTCTCGATCGCCGCCAGCGGCACCGCCTCGCCCCCGAGGCGCGCGGCCAGATCCTGCGCCCGCGCCGGCGTTCGGTTGGCCACGACGAGGCGCGGACAGCCGTGGGCGAGCAGTTGGCGTGCCGCCAGCTCCGCCATCTTGCCCGCGCCGACCACGAGGGCGATGCTCTCGCCCAGATCACCGAAGACGCGCCGGGCGAGCTGAACGGCGGCATGGCTCACCGACGCCGCGCTCTGGGCGATGCCGGTCTCGGTCCGGGCGCGCTTGCCCGCCGTCACTGCCTGGCGGAAGAGCGCGCTCAGCGCCGGGCCGGCCACCCCGGCCGCGGCCGCCGCCGCGAGGGCGTCGCGTACCTGACCGAGGATCTGCCCCTCGCCCACGATCATCGAGTCGAGCCCGCAGGCGACGCGCAGCAGGTGCCGCGCCGCCGCTGTGTCGTGGTGAGTGTAGAGGAGCCGGCCGAGCGCATCCGGACCAAGCCCGGCGTGGTCGGCCAGCGCCGCGGTCGCCAGGCCGCGCGCCGCCGCCGCATCCTCGGCCAGCGCGTAGAGCTCGAGCCGGTTGCACGTCGCCAGCAGCACGCCCTCGGCGCACCGATCCGCGAGCCGCGGCCAGAGCTGGCCGATCCCGCCGCGGAGCGCCAACCGCTCGCGCACCTCGACCGGCGCGACGTGGTGGTTGAGCCCGAGCACGAGCAGCGTCACCGCGCTCCCTCCACCCGGTGCGCCGCCCGCACCCGGTCGTGCATCTCCACTGACACGATTCCCCGAGCCGCATTCGAGGGCGCGACCCCCGGGCCGCGCCCTGGCTTCGCCGTACCCATCGGCGCAGGGCCGTGAGCGGGCGTCGAGCCGCGAGCGGGTACGCCGGCAAACCGGACCATGACTCCCTCTACACCGCAGTGGGCGCGAGCGCGGCCTCGAACGCCGCCCGGGCGCCGGCCACGTCCCCCGCGCGCAGTCGAGCCGCGGCGTCGGAGCGCAGGAGTTCCTCCAGCTCCGCCTCGGCCGCGCCGGGCCGCTCGACCAGCCAGTCGAGGAGTGTGGCCCACTCCGGGCCGAAGCGCGCCTCGAACTCGCGCCGGATCAGCTTGGCGCTCGCCGGGCTGCGCCCGGCTGTCGAGATGGCGACGATCAGCTCACCGCGCCGTACGATTGAGGGGGCGATGAAGTTGCAGTGCGGCGGGTCGTCGACGACGTTGACGAGCTGCCGCCGCGCGTGCCCCTCCGCCCAGATCGCCGCGTTGATGGACAGCTCGTCTGTGCCCGCGATGACCACGCAGGCGCCGGCGAGGTCGCCGGGCCGGTAGGCGCGCCGCTCGACGGTGAGGCGGCCCTCGGCGGCCCAGCGCTCGACCGTCTCGGTGAGCTCGGGGGCGATCACGCGGATCACCGCCTCGGCCTCGAGCAACTGGCGGATCTTGCCTTCGGCGATCTCGCCCCCGCCGATCACGGTGACCGGCCGGCCGCGCAGGTTGAGCAGGACCGGGAAGAACTGCTGCATCGTCTCTCTCAGTCGCTGACTGGGGGCTACTCGAGGGCAGCTAGTTGAGGCCCGAGTAGCTGTGCAAGCCCGGGATGAACAGGTTCACCCCGAAGAAGGTGAAGAGCGTGGCGGCGAAGCCGACGATCAGGAGCACCGCGCTCGGCACGCCGCGCCAGCCACGCAGCCCGCGGGCGTGCAGGTAGACGCCGTAGATCAGCCAGGTGAAGAGGGCGGCCGTCTCCTTGGGGTCCCAGCTCCAGTAGCCGCCCCAGGCGACGTTGGCCCAGACCGCGCCGAGCACCAGGTTCATGAACATCATCGGGAAGCCGACGATGATCGACTTGTAGGCCAGCTCGTCGAGCAGCTTCGGCGCGGGTAGCCAGTCGTAGGTGCCGTGGCGATTGATCAGGTAGAGCACCGCCGCCGCGAACGCGACCGCGAAGCCGCCGTAGGCGACCACCGCCATCGCCACGTGCGTTGTCAACAGCAGGTTGTTCTGGAGCGCCGGGATCAGCGGCTCGACGCTGGCCGGGATCGTCAGCGCGTAGGCCATCAAGCCGAGCGGCACCAGCATGAACACCGCCGCCAGGTGGCGCGCCCGGTACTTGCGGTCGAGCCAGAGGTAGACGAGGCTGGCGCCCCAGGCGAAGGCGATCGAGAACTCGTACTGGTTGCTGTAGGGGCCGTGTCCGGTCGCCAGCGTGCGGAAGATGAGCGAGCCCGTCAGGCTGAGGAAGCCGAGCCACTGGACCAAGAGCGCGTACTTGGCGATCTCCGGCTGTCCGAGCGGCCGCTCGGGGACCCCGGTCATGACCTGCACGCCGACGGTGCCACCACCGACGACGGCCGCCGCCGCGGTGACCGCGCGAGCGCGCCGGGCGACGATGAACGTTGCGGTGTACCACCAGTACAGCAGCGTGGCAACGCCAAACATGAGGAGCGCGCCGACGAAGCAGTACCACGCCATCTTATCCATGCAACCCCACCTCCTCGGACCGCACTGCATTGTAGCATCAACGATCCGGCACATCTGTCAGGGAAATCCCGTCAGGATGTGCCCCGCCGGTGACGAGCCCCCGGCTGGGAAAACATAGGTCCCTGGCCCCCACGGCTGGGGGAGGCAGGAACTCCGGGGGAAGCCCGGTCGGGTGGTGCCCCAATGGGTGTGGGGCCGGGCGGCGGACGGACCGAGCGGGCCGACAAAGCGATGCGGCGGGATCGCCCGCCTGCGCCCCGCCGCATGCTGTTCTGTATAGGACGACCGCGGGCCCAGCCTCCGCGGTCCGGCCCGGCTCAGACCGAGGCGGTAGCCGCCGCCGGGGTGAGCTGAACGGTCCGATCCTCAGGCGAGATCGGGCCCAGCATGCGCTGGAGCGCCATCACATGCTGGCAGGTGCCGTAGCCGTGGAAGAAGTTGCAGGTGCAGTGCCAAGCACCCTCCTCGAAGGCGACGTCGTGAGCATCGTTGTCACCACGGAAATGCGCCCGAAAGGTCTGCACCGTCACGCGCTCCGGCTCCTGCGCGTACCGCTTCGCCTTCTCGATCTTCCCGATCAGGCTCGAATGCATCATGGCCAGCAGTCCTCCTCAGCACGGTCTTCGCGAAACACAAACGGCACTGGACAGCCTCCAGTGCCGCGTCGGGGAAATCAGGTTGTGTGGTGACAGTCCCATAACGACCGGAACCTCAACCCACCGCCTTTCGGATCATTGTAGCCTCGCGCTCCCGCGCGAGTCAATGCAGCCCGCGCCGCAGCTTCCAGGGCCCGCGACGCGCGGGGGTGTTAGCGACCGCCGGTCGATGGGCGCACGAGGATCATTGGGCACTCGAGCACGGCCGTCAGGCGCGAGCCGACGCTCGCGCTGAGCAGCGCATCGAGCGCCGCCCGACCGTGCGTGCCCAGCACCACCAGGTCGGCCGACCACTCGCTCACCAGCCCCGCCAGCACCAGCAGCGGGCTGCCCCGGCGCACCTCGGCCGTTGCCGCGACCCCAGCCGCCTGGAGTGCCGCCAGCCGCTCGCGCAACCCTTCCGCCGCCGCCCGCGCCTCCTGATCGAGCAGCTCCGCCATGGCGGTCGGCAGGAGCGTGGCCGTGGCAGCCTGGTTGCCCGGCACGGTGTCTGCCGTCGGCACGACGATGATCAGCCGCAGCTCGGCGCCGAGCGCCCGGGCCAGCGCCGTGCCCAGACTCAGCGCCGGCTCGGCATCGCCGCGGAGGCTGAGCGGGACGAGCAACCGGCGCAGCGCCACCGGACGGGCTGCGTCGGCGCGGGGCCGAACGAGCAGCACCGGCAGCGCGCCGCGCCGCAGCACCTGCTGCGCCAGGGTCCCCAGGAGCAGGTCGCGCAGCCCCCCGCGACCGTGGGTGGCGAGCGCGATCAGGTCGGCGGCCAGCTCCTCAGCGTGGTCGAGGATCGCGCCGGCCACGTCGCCCGTCGGGTTGCGGTGCACGTGCGTGTCGATCTCGATCGCGACACCCGCCTCGGTCAGCCGGCGCGCCACGGCGTCGAGGTACGCCTGCGCCTCCGCCGGCGCGCGCAGGTGGGGCTCCCCGTGCACGCGCGACGGCGCGCCACGCTCGACCGCGTGGAAGAGGGTGACGCGGCTGCCGAGCGCACAGGCGAGCGCGGTCACGATGGGCAGCACGGCCTCGGCCAGTCGGGAGCCGTCGAGGGGCACGAGGATGTGGCGGAAGACCGGCCCGTCCATCTCAACCACCTCCCAGCAAAGTCTGGTAGAGGAGGAGGGCGTTCAGTGCCACGATCAGGGCCGCCACCAGCGCCGTCAGCAGCGTGGTGATCCGGTGGTTGACGAGCGCCCCCATCAGCCGCCGGTTGGCGGTAAAGAGCACCAGCGGTATCAGCGCGAAGGGGATGCCGAAGCTGAGCACCACCTGGCTGATGACGAGCGTCTGGGTCGGCTCGAGCCCGAGGGCGATCACCACCAGCGCCGGCAGCATCGTGACCAGGCGGCGCAGCCAGAGCGGCACGGTGCAGCGCAGGAACCCCTGCATGATCACCTGCCCGGCCATCGTGCCTACGGTCGACGACGAGAGGCCCGAGGCGAGCAGCGAGATGGCGAAGACGGTAGCGGCGGCCGGCCCGAGCAGGGGGGTGAGCGTCTGGTACGCTTCCTCGATGCCGCCGACGTCGCTCTCGCCGGCCGTGTAGAAGGTGGCGGCGGCCATCATGAGCATCGAGGCGTTGATCAGCCCGGCGATCCCCATCGCGATGACGACGTCGATCACCTCGAAGCGGAACAGCCGGCGCTGGAGCACGGGATCCTTCACGACGATCCGGTCCTGCGTCAGCGCCGAGTGGAGATAGATCACATGCGGCATCACCGTCGCGCCGAGGATGCCGGTGGCAAGCAGCACGCTCTCGGTGTCGGCGAAGCGGGGCTGCACGACCGCCGCCAGCGCCGCCCCCCAGTCGGGGTGCCCGAGCACCGTCTCGATCAGGTAGCAGAGCGCGATGATGCCGACGAAGGCGCTGATGACGATCTCGATCGGGCGGAAGCCGTAGCGCTGGAGGGCGAGGATGGCAAAGGTGACGAGCCCTGTGAGGAGCCCGGCCGGAAAGAGCGGCAGGCCGAAGAGCAGGTGGAAGCCGATGGCGGCACCGAGGAACTCGGCCAGGTCGGTCGCCATGGCGACGACCTCCCCGATCGCCCAAAGCGCCCAGACCACGGGCGCCGGGAACTCGTCGCGGCAGACCTCGGCCAGGTTGCGGCCCGTCGCGATCCCCAGCTTGGCCGAGAGCGACTGGATCAGCATCGCCATGAGGTTGCTCGCCAGGATCACCCAGACGAGCAGATAGCCGTACTGCGCCCCGGCACTGATGTTGGTGGCGAAGTTGCCGGGGTCGACGTAGGCGATGCAGGCGATGAACGCCGGGCCGAGGAACGGCAGCAGGCGCGCCAGCCCGCGGCGCCGCCCACCACCGGCCAGAATCTCCTCCGCCGCCACGACGGTCGTCGCGTCGCCAACCGCCCTGCCCATCTGATCCACCCTCGGTTCCTCGGGCGACCGCCCGAGTGGCCGTCGCTTCGCCGTCTCGATCCGTCCGAGCGGGCGCGCGGTCCCCGAACCGCCCGGGCCGGTCCCCTCGCCCCGCCGCGATCAGCGGCACCGCTGCGCCGCTCGGCCGACGCGGCGTGCCGGCGCCGGGGCAAAATGGCCTAGTTTCGACCAAAGGCCCGACCAGCCACCTCCGGGCGGCCGGCGCTGGTCGGCGCCGCTAGAAGCCAAACCCCTTGGGCAGCTTCAGGCCGCCGGTGAGGGCGCTCATGCGCTTGCTCGCCAGCTCCTGCGACTTCTGCACCGCCTCGTTGATCGCCGCGACCATGAGGTCTTCCAGGATCGAGATGTCCTCGGGGTCGACGGCCTCGGGGTCGATCTTGACCGACTGTACCTGCTGGTGGCCGTTGATGACAATCGTAACGGCGCCGCCGCCGGCCGTCGCCTCGACCGTCTCGTTGCCTAGCTCTTCCTGCATCTTCTGGATCTGCTCCTGCATCTTGCGGAGCATCGCGGGGTTGAGGCCCATGGGTGACCTATCCTTCCTCGTCGGAGACGACGCGCTTGATGCGGGCGCCCTGTGCCTGGGCGGCCCGAACGACCGGATCCTGGAGGGCGTCGGAGCGGGTCCGCAGCTCGTCCTTGGGCACCAGCGTCACCTTGATCCCCATCGGCACGCCGAAGAAGTCGCGCAGCGCCGTCTCGGCGCGGGCGCGCGCCTCGGGGTGGTTGAGCCGCTGCTGGTGGAACGCCATGGCGGTGGCGAGCGTGAGCACAGCGCCGTCCCAGTCGCGCGGCGCCACGTCGATCAGCACGGCCCGCAGCGGCCCCCGGTCGAGCGAGTCGATGAACTCACGCCAGCGTACCCGGATCAACTCGATGTCGAGGTCTCGGGCCTCACCCGGCGCCCGCCCCGGTGCCGTCGTTGCGGCCTGCGCCGCCTCCTCCGGTGTGGCCGCCTCCGCCACCTCGGCCGCGCGCCCGTTCGTGGAGGCGGCGGCTGAAGGTGCCGGGGCCGGTGCAGACGGGGAGGCAGTCGTCGGGGCTGGAACATTCTGCGGTCCGGCCGCCGGCCCAGCCTGGCGGCGGACGGGCTCGCGCCGCGCTGGCGCGGCGGACGGCGTTGTGG
>JBHOQZ010000158.1:0-2217 GCA_042408635.1 Chloroflexota bacterium | reverse complement strand
CGCCGACGACCAGCCCGGCACAGCCGACGAGCGCGAGCGCCGCGCCGAGCGCCAGCGCTCGTGACGGCCAGCCGGTCCGGCGTCCGTCCTCGCTCGGCGGGCTGGAGATGGGATGCTTCATGGGGACCTCCGGTGCGGGTGGCGCTGCCCGGCCCCGCCGTGACTGGGGAGCGGGCAGCCGGTCGAATAGCGCTGCAGGTCGGCCACGGCGCGCCGGCTACCGCCACCCACGAGCGGACCAGCGGGTGGGTACGGCGCGGTCATGGCGCTAGCAACTCGAGCGCGTCGCCGCGGACGTTCGAGACGTCGCGCGGGGGCTCGTCGCGCGGCAGCGAGCGGAAATACTCGACCATCGGCCGGTCGTCGGTCAGGAGCGGTCCGGGGCCGACGAAGTCGCGCATCTCCTTCGGCCCCGCCCAGTAGGCGCCGAAGAGCGCCGGCAGCGTCGGGAAGCGCTGGCGGAAGTCGTCGGCGCCCATCTGGGGGTCGGCGATGTTGCGCGCGTAGACGTCCGGGTTGAGCCGTAGGGGCCGTTTCGAGCCAACCATGAGACTGCCCTCGAACCAGAGCGTGGCGTCGGGGAAGACGTCGAGGAACGTGCGCATAATCAGCTTGTACTGGGTCTCCGGCAAGGGGCCGATCCACTGGAGCATGAGCCCATCGTCCTTGAGCGCGGCGCGCGCCAGCCGGAAGTACTCGACCGAGTAGAGGTTGCCGGCACCGGCATGGAACGGCTGGATGATGTCGGCGGTGATGACATCGTACTGCCCCGGCGGGAGAAGGAGGAGGTAGTTGCGGCCGTCGTCGGTGCGTAGCCGCACGTTCGGGCGGCGCAGCACGTCGCCATTGACGCCGCGGAACCAGTCCGAGCCGTGGATCACGCTCTGGGCGAGCTCGACGACGTCGACGTTCGCCCGGTGGAAGTCCGAGACTGCGCCGGCCGTCACCCCGCCGCCCAGGCCGATGACGAGCGCCTGGCGCGGCTCCGGGTGCAGCGCCATCGGCAGGAAGCCGATGAGGCGGTGGAGGAAGACCATGTCGGGCGTGTCGTTGGCTTGGTGCAGCCCATCGAGGTACATGATGCGGTGGCCGTCGGGGTGCTGATTGACCGTCACGGTCGTCTGCACGCCCTCCTCGCGCCAGAGCGTGCGCTCGCCCGCGTAGCGGTGCTGGAGGACTGCATCGAAGGGGCTCGGCATCGTCGCCGCGGCCAGCACGAAGGCGAGCGCGGCGACCGCCCCGGTGAGGAGCGGCAGGGTGCGGCCCCGCCACCCGCTGGGTACCCGGCCCCAATGCTGGGGGGACCGGCTGGAATGGTGGTGCGGTTTGCCAGCGGGGGCAGACGAGCCCAGTGGTTCAGGGGATGAGGGGGGACGGGGGGTACGGGCGTGTTCGAACAGGAAGAGGAGGCCGGCAGCGAGGCTGATGGCGGCGACGACGGCCAGGCTCGCCTGGCTGCCGAGCCGGGGCAAGAGCAGGAAGCCGGCCGCAACCGAGCCGAGGATGGCGCCGACGGTGTTGAGCGCGTAGAACAGGCCGATCCGCTCGCCCGCGTGCTCGCCGTCGCCGCCCGACCAGAGGCTCAGGCCGATGGGGAAGGCGATGCCCAGCAGCAGCGTGGTCGGGAAGACGGCCAGGAAGCTGGCGATCAGCATCGGCGCAAGCTGGCCGCCGAACGGACGTCCCCGGATCGCCTCGATCCAGGCGAGCACGTCGTAGGAGTGGGTGAGCGCCGCCATCGACAGGAGCGAGACGATGCCGATGGCGAGCTCCAGCCCGGCCAGCACCGCCAGCCAGTCGAGCCGGCGCCGCATCAGCGGTGCAACGAGGTAGCTGCCGGCCGCGATACCGGCGAGGAAGGTCGCCAGCATGATCGTGAAGGCGTAGGTAGTCACGTCGAGGAACAGCACGAGCACGCGAAACCAGATCACCTCGAGCGCGAGCGAGGCGAAGCCGGAAAGCGTGAAGACGAGGAGCACCAACCGGCGCGTCCGCCGCGCAGCCGCGATCCCGGCGGCCCCTAATGCACCCCGTGTGGCCACGCGTGGTTCGGGCGCCGCGGTCCCGGTCGGTCCAGCTCGCGCGGGGTCGAGGCCATCGGCGCGTGCGGCCGGCCGGGTGAGCCGCCCACGGGTGCCGGCCACGATCGCCACCAGGCCGACCGCGACGTTGAGCGCGGCGGCCAGGTGGAACGAGGCGTCGATGCCGATCCCGCCG
>JBHOQZ010000153.1:0-8005 GCA_042408635.1 Chloroflexota bacterium | reverse complement strand
GTGGCGAAGCCGCTCGCCAGCGCGGGCACGCGCCTCAGCACACCCTCGGCCAGCCGCCGCGTGACCGAGGGCAGGAGCAGCGCGATCGTCACGCCCGCCGCCAGCGCCAGTCCCAGGCCGAGGAGCGAGTAGCTGAGCCGGCGCAGCTTGGCGCCGGTGCTGCTGCGCCGGTCGCGCCGGGCCAGGTCGAGCGCGTAGGCGCCGATCCCCGCCAGCGCGGCCATCGCCACCGTGTAGGGGAAGACCCAGCGGAACGGCGTGTGGAGCTGCTTCCAGCCGGGCAGGAGGTAGTAGAGGAGCGCATAGAGCGGCGTGCCGAAGGCGAACAGGAGCGAGACGACCGCCACACCCAGCAGCGCCAGAGTGGCCGGCGTCCGCCGCAGCCAGAGGGCGATCCCGGCCAGCACGAGCGGGAGGATGCCGACGTAGGCCGCCGACTCGACATAGTTCTTGCCACCCTCGCCGCGCGCCCAGACGTAGCCCAGCCGCAGGCCCGAGGGGTCCGGCGGCAGCGTGCGCTCGATCCGGTCGAACACGTCGAAGTAGGAGCGGTGGGTCGGGTTGCCGTAGAAGTCGGGTATCAGGAAGGTGGCGATCTGGCGCGGCGGGAAGGCGTAGCCGACGGCCTCCTCGTAGCTGCCGCTGTGCTGGCGGAAGCTGGCGGTGACCAACTCGTACATCGGCGCGAGCTGCGCGGCGCCCAGCATCAGCCCGAGCGCGACCATCGCTGCCAGCGCCGCAAACGGCTTCACCAGCGGCCGCCACGTCCGGTGCGTGCGCCAGATCCCGAGGCCGCGTAGCAGCGCGTAGAGGCCGGTGGTGAGCAGCACGTAGTAGGTGAATTCAGGGTGCCCGGCGAGCGACTGGAGCCCGAGCGCGACAGCTCCGAGCAGCAGCCAGCCCAGCGGGAAGGGGTGGACCCCGGCCCGCCGGTCGAGCGGGCGTAGCATCAGCTCGACCAGCGCGAGCAGCAGCGGCAGCCAGATCGCGGCTCCCACGATCATCGGGAAGACGACGCTCGCCACGAGGAAGCCGCTCAGCTCGAAGGTGAGCCCGCCGACCAGCCCACCGAAACGCGAGACGCCGATCACGCGCAGGTAGAGGTAGAGGAAGCTGCCCCCCAGCCAGAGGTTGAGCAGCGTGTAGAAGCCGATGGCGCGCTCGATCGGCAGCACCAGGAACAGCCAGGCCGGCGGGTAGAGCGCCGAGTGCTGGCCCGAGGCGAGGAACGGCGCACCCGCGAACGTGTAGGGGTTCCAGAGGGGGAGCTGTCCCGAGCGCAGCGCCTCGACTAGGAACTGCTTCCAGGGCAGCGTTTCGAGCACAAGGTCGGAGATCAGCACGTTGTGCGGCGGCGGCACGCGCAGCTCACGCGCGAAGCTCGCCCAGGGCTCGGTCTGGTAGATGTTCTCGGCCGGCAGGAGCGTGCGCCCGCCGAAGGTGACGGGGAAGAGCAGGATGAGGAGGGGCACGAGCAGGCCGAGCGCCGCGCCGAGATCGCGGGGAAGCGCCGGCCTGGGGCGGTTGCCGGAGAGGGTCAGAAGCCGGTTCACAGTGCCGCCGATTATACAGGATCGCCCCGCTTGCCGACCCCTCCGC
The DNA here is from genome assembly GCA_042408635.1 of Chloroflexota bacterium. Lineage (GTDB taxonomy): Bacteria > Chloroflexota > UBA6077 > FW602-bin22 > JBHOQZ01 > JBHOQZ01. Next base: position 6,406 of record JBHOQZ010000153.1, on the reverse strand, counting down.
ACGCGGCTACACTCGTACGAACCGCTTCCCCGCCCGCCGGTTTCGTGGCGCGTCGGGCCGACCGAACGTCTGGCTGCGGTCCCGCCTCCACACCGGGGCAACGGCAGCGGATAGCTTTTGCGCCTGGAGGACGTCGATGCCCAGCCAGCCCGAGCCGGCCGACCTGCTCATCCGGGGGCGCTACCTCCTTCCGATGGTGGGCGGTGCCACCGTGCAGCGCGACGGCGCGGTTGCGATCCGCGGCAACACCATCGCCGCCGTCGGCCCTGCCGCCGAGTTGGCAGCCCGCTTCACCCCCACACGGGTGATCGACGCGGGCAACGCCGTCATCCTGCCCGGCATGGTCAACGCCCACACGCACGTGGCGATGACGATCTTCCGCGGGCTGGCCGACGATCTGCCGCTCGACGTCTGGCTGAAGGAGCACATCTGGCCGGCGGAAGCGCGCTATCTCTCGCCCGAGACGGTGCGCTGGGGGGCGCAGCTCGGGGCGATCGAGCTGATCCGCAGCGGCGCCACCACCCTCTGCGACATGTACTTCTTCGAGGACGACGTCGCCCGCGCGCTCAAGGCGGTCGGGATGCGCGCGGTGCTGGGTCAGGGTGTCCTCGACTTCCCGACGCCGCAGGGCCTCGACGTCGACGCCAACCTCGCCTACGCCGCGCACTTCCTGCAGACCTGGCAGGGCGATCCGCTGATCGTCCCGGCAATCGCGCCGCACGCGCCCTACACCGTCTCGGCCGAGCTCCAGCAACGCTGCTTCGCGCTAGCGCACCGCTACCACGCGCCGATCCACACCCACCTCTCGGAGTCGAAGGCCGAGGTCGAGGGGATCCGGCGGCAGTATGGCGCGAACCCGATCGTCTACCTCGACCGGCTCGGCGTGCTCGACAGCAACGTGATCGCGGCGCACTGCGTCTGGGTGACGCGTGACGAGATCGCCATCCTGGCCGAGCGCGGCGTCGGCGTGTCGCACAACCCACGCAGCAACCTCAAGCTCGGCTCCGGCGTCGCCCCGGTGCCGCGTCTGCTCGCGGCCGACGTGGCGGTCGGCCTCGGCACCGACGGCGCCGCGTCCAACAACCGGCTCGATCTTTTCGCGGAGCTTGACCTGGCCGCCCTCGTGCACAAGGGCGTCGATCTCGATCCGCTGGCGGTCGACGCGCCCGCGGCGCTCGCCATGGCGACGATCGGCGGCGCCCGGGCCGTCAAGCTCGACCACCTGATCGGCTCGCTCGAGGTCGGCAAGCGCGCCGACGTGGTGGTCGTGGGCCTGGATCACACCCACCTGACCCCTCTCTACGATCCGCTCTCGCACCTGGCCTACGCCGCCCGCGGCTCCGACGTGCGCACCGTCGTGATCGACGGGCGGGTCGTCCTCGACGAGGGACGCATCACTACGGTCGACGAGGTCGAGGTCCGGCGGGAGGTCGCGGCGATCGCCCATCGCATCCGGGGCGACTGAATGCGCGTCCGGGCTCGTTACCCATTGCCTCTCCCCGGTTTCGGCCGAACCGGGCCGGCGCCCTGGCCCATATCCGCTCGCTCTGGCACGCATTCTGCAACGGTGAGGCAGGCGCCGGCGTGACAGGGCGCCGGGGACAGGCGAGCGGGCCAGGGGCGATGCCCGCCGGGGCGGGGACTGAGGCGGAGGCAAGGGCTTGCGCAGCTCGAAGACAGATGGGCGTGGCGTCATCATTCCCTGGCCGGACCAGGGCCGGCAGCCCCAGCGGCCGGCCCTCGGCCCGGCGCCCGACTTGACTGGCCGGCCCCGGGCCGACGTGCTGCCGTTTCCGCGGTCCGCCCCGCCACGCCCGAAAGCCCCTGCCGGGGCCGATGCGTTGGCCCCCGCGGAATACCGCCTCATCACCTGCCGCCTCACCCCGCCGGGCGGCTCGGGGCGCCGGGGCCGGCCGCGACCGCGGCTCCGGGTGATCGAGGGCGCGCGCCGGTAGCCCGGGGCGACCGCTTGATCGCCGGCGCCCGGCGCGCTACCCTCGGGAAAACCGAGAGCCGGGAGGAAGACAGCGTGACGGGCGCCACCAGGGCAACCGACGACGGGACGTTGACGGTCACCAGCGTGAGCCTGCACCCGGCCCAGCGCGACGGCTACACGTCCATCTGGGTCGGCAACAACGTGCCCGACCACCTGGTCGAGCACTGGGTCGGGCGCTCGTTGACGCCCACGCAGCTCGAGGCGCTCGGCGCCCGCCGCGACGGCGAGCGCTGGGTGCTCAACTACATGGGCCGCGACTACCTGCTCCAGACGGGCCCGCGCGACGTCACGCACGAACCTGTGTTCAACGAACCGCGGCCCGACCCGGTCGTGCCGGAGCGATAACCGGCCTGCGTGTGGCAGGCAGGGAGCAGCCCAACAAGGGCCAGCGCCGTGCTAGTCGCCGGCCAGGACAAGATAGGCGAGCGCGAGCAGCGCCTTCGTGCGCATGACCAGGGTCTGGATCTCGACCCGCTCGTTGACGCCGTGCACGCCGTGATCCGGATCGAGGTCGGGTGGCGACGGCATGAAGCCGTAGACCGCCTGCCCGATCGGGCGCACCAGGCGCGAATCGGTGAACCCGATCGCCAGCCCGGGCAGGAGCTTGACCGGCTCGCCGAGCGCGATCTCGACCGCCCGCCGCGCCTGCTCCGTGAACGGTGTGCTGGCTGGGCTCTGGTTTGGCTCGGCCGTGTAGACGACGTCGATCTCGACGCCCGGGATCCCCTCGGCGACCTGCTCGACCTGACGCCGCACGTAGTCGAGGTCCTGGCTCGGCAGCGAGCGGATGTCGCAGGTGAGCGCCGCGCTCGCCGGGATGCTGTTCGACTTGACGCCGGCGCTGAGCATCGTCGGCGTGAACGTCATGCGCGACATGCCACGCAGCGTCGAGGCGAGGCCGGGCAATCGGCCGCCGATCTCGTCGGCGATGCGGTCGATATTGCCCGGGGTGACGGGCTCGGTCACGCCCGCCACCTCGCCCAGCATGCCGAAGAGCGGGTGCGAGGTATCCAACTCGGGCTGGTAGCGCTGGATGCGCGTCACGATCTCTGCCGCCTTGGCGAGCGCATTGTCGGATGCCCAAGGGCGGGCGGCGTGACCCGACTTGCCGCTCACCCGAAGGGTGACCTCGAGCCGCCCCTTCTCCCCGTTGCACAGCGTATAGAACAGCCCGTTCGGAGTGCGGGTGGCGCCGCCGCCGCCCTCGTTGAGCGCGAAGTCGGCGCGGATCGCCTCCGCCTTGTGCTGGGCAAGCCAGGCGTAGCCATACTTGCCGCCGGTCTCCTCGTCCGCCCCGGCCGAGAAGACGAGGTCGCCTCGGGTCGGCACACCCGACCGCTTGAGCAGGATCATCGCCATCGCGCCCGTGCTGACGCACGACTTGGCGTCGCTGGAGCCGCGCCCCCAGATCTTGCCGTCGTGGATCTCCGCGCCGAACGGCGGATAGGTCCACTGCGACGGGTCCTCGACGGGGACCACGTCGAGGTGCGACATGTAGTGCAGGCCGGGCGAGCCGGCGCTGCCGCTCAGCCGGGCCACCAGGTTGCCGCGCGTCGGCGCCGACTCGTAGATGGCCGCCTGGATGCCGTCCTCGGCGAGCTTGCGCTGAACCACCTCGGCGCAGGGGGTTTCGTTGCCGGTCGGCATCACGCCCGTGTTGACGGTCGGCACGCGGACGATGCTCTGGTGAAAGGCGATGAGCTCGTCGCGGGCGGCATCGACCAGGCCGAGGAGCCGCTGCACAGTCGCGTCCATGCGGGAGCCTCCGTCGCGTTTTCGCGCACGATACCACACGGGCAGCGCTGGCGGGCTCGGCGCCGCGGCCGGGGGCCACGCCCGCCGGCTGCCGAAAAAAACTCGCGGGCGCCGTTGCCCAGACGGCGCCCGCGAGAAGGAGGAAAAAGGGGGACGGGGTATGTGTCGGCCGGTCCCCCGCGCGGCCCGCGGGTGGGACGCCTGCCGCTCGGCCTGTCCCAGCGCTGTGGGGTCGCTGGGTGGGGTCGGCGGCCCGTCGCTCTAGGAGCATTCTCGCGAATCGGCTCGTCCCGGTCTGTAAGCACGCCCACATCCACGCGCCATGGTCCGCCTCGGCAGCCCGTGATAGATTCGAGCATGACCCGCGGGGCGGGTTGGCGCGGGGGTCGCTAGCCGGGCGGGCCGGCTCGGCGCTGACGGGTGGCGACGCCGGCTTTCAGGCGAACTCTTGGCACACGGCCTCAGTGAGCGTGCCGGGAAGGAGGGGAACGGCGTGGCGACCGTGCTGCCTGTCGTGGCCACCGAGACGCGCACGCGAACGGCGCCCGACAGGCGCCTGCGCGACGCCGTGCTGCCGCCCTACGCCGTCATCCTCCACAACGACGACCACAACACGATGGATCACGTCGTGCTCGCCCTGTTGCGGTCGGTCCCCTCGCTCACGCCCGAGGAGGCGATCAGCATCATGTTCACGGCCCACTACCGCGGCCAGGCGCGGGTGATCGTCTGCCCCCTCGAACAGGCTGAGCTCTACCGCGAGCGGCTGGAGAGCCACGGCCTCACCGCCACCATCGAGCGCGCCTGACGCGCTTCCGCCCCGGGCCCAACCGGGGCTCCTTGCCCTTCGTCGCGCGGCAGCACCCGTTCCCGGCGGAGCGGCCGCGCGGTAGGGCACGACCCTGCCGAGGTACCCGTTGCCCGGGATGTCCGCGCGCGGGCCACGCGAACCGCGACGCGACTCGCAACTTCGCTGTGAGCGTGCGCCGAATGCGGCAGCAACCTGGGCGGCTACGATGGCGCGAAGGTCAGCCCCAGCACGCCGCCCAGCTGGCGCAGGGTCGCCCTTGCCCCAGCCGTGGGCCGACTGGCCTCGGCGGCGGTCAGGATCTTCTCGCCGAGGCCGAGCAGAACCTCGATAGCAGCAGGGGTGTTGAAGTCGTCGTCGAGCGCCGCCTGGAACGCGCGCCGGTCCGGCTCGGCGTCGAGCGCCTCGCCGGAGCCGACGCGAGCGTCGGCTCCGGCAGCGCGGGCGAGGCGCCGGGCGCGCGGCTCCACCTCGTCGAGCCCGGCCTCGCGATACTCCCAGGGTCGGCGGTAGTGGTGGCTCAGCAGGTAGAGCCGGATCGCGTCGGCCGAGTGGTCCCGCAACTCGTTGCGCACCAGCACGAGGTTGCCGAGCGACTTGCTCATCTTCGCCCCGGCGTACTCGACCATCGCGGCGTGCAGCCAGAATCGGACGAACGGTCGCACGCCCGTGTAGTGCTCGGACTGGGCGATCTCGCTCTCGTGGTGCGGGAAAATGAGGTCCGCGCCGCCGCCGTGGATGTCGAGCTGGGGGCCGAGGTAGCGCATGGCCATGGCGCTGCATTCGATGTGCCAGCCAGGCCGGCCCTGCCCCCAAGGGCTCTCCCAACTGGGCTCGCCTGGCTGCGACGCCTGCCAGAGGACGAAGTCAAGCGGGTCGCGCTTGTGCGGATCGGTCGGGTGGTTGCCGCGCTGGTTGGCGATGGGCAACATCTCGTCGTAGGTGAGATGGCTGAGCTGGCCGTAGTCGGGATCGTTGCGCACGGCGTAGTAGACGTTGCCGGCCGACTCGTAGGCCCAGCCGTCGCGCACGAGCTTCTGGGTGATCTCGATGATGCCCGGGATTTCATCGCTGGCGCGCACATAGCGGTCCGGCGGGCGCCAGTGGAGGTCGCGCAGATCGCGCAGGTACTGCTCGGTCTGCTCCCGCCCGAGCTCGTCCCAGGGCCGCCCAATCTCCTTCGCCTTGCCGAGGATCGAGTCGTCGATGTCGGTCACGTTCTGGACGTAGCTCACCCGGTGCCCGCGGTGCTCGAGGTAGCGCACGAGCGCGTCGAAGGTCACCATGGTGAAGGCGTGACCCATGTGGGTCGTGTCGTAGGGCGTGACCCCGCAGACGTAGACTTTGATCGGCTCGTCGCGTGGCGTGAAGGGCTCGATGCTCTGGCGGCGCGTATCGTACAGGCGCATCGACAACCGGAACCTCCCTGCGCGTGCGCGCGAACGCTTCCCAACTCTACGCGCGCCTGCCTGCCCCTGTCAACGCGACGGCCTGGTTGCCCGTGCGCCGGCCCGGGCGCCACCAGCGAACGTGGGCGGTGCCGGTGTCGACTGGAGCGGTCGCGTCGCCTGTGATACTGTAGGGCCGCGCCGGACCGGGGCCGGCGCACGGGAGCAGGATGGAGGAGGCGGACAAGGTGCCCAGCACGGTGCCCAACGTGCAGGAATTGGCCGGTTGGCTAGACGAGCGGCGGGAGCGATTCGTCGCGATCGCCGACACGATCTGGGCGCGCCCGGAGGTGGCGCTGACCGAGTCAGCGGCGTGCGCACTCCAGGCTCAGGAGTTGGCGCGGGACGGCTTCACGATCACGCGGGAGGTGGGCGGGCTGCCGACCGCCTTCGTGGCCGAGT
>JBHOQZ010000151.1:0-7132 GCA_042408635.1 Chloroflexota bacterium | reverse complement strand
ACCGGGCGGCCGGCGAGCGCGGGCCCCAGGTCCTCGAGCTTCTCGCCGTACTGCATCTCGCCTTCGGGCGTGATGTGGCGCACCGCCAGAACGACGGGCAGGCCCGAGGTGGCGCAGGCCTCGACCGCGGTCACGCTGTCGGCGATCGTGCCGACGTACTCGGCCAGGATCAGGTCGACGCCCTCCTCGCGCAGCAGGCGGGCGAGGTCGGTGAACTCGGCGCGCAGGTCGCCCTCGCCCGGCGGGGCGATGCCGCCGGCGACGTAGGCCTCGGGGTTGGTGGCGTTGCGCGCCTCGAGGGCGAGCCGGGCAGCGGCGCGGGCGTACTCCTGCCAACGGTCGGCCTGGCCGATCAGGGCGAGGCGCGGGCGGTTCGTCCAGAAGTTGTTCGAGGTGATGATGTCGCAGCCGAGGCGCAGGTAGTCGGTGTGGACGGCGCGGACGAGGTCGGGCGCCTCGAGGTTGGCGGTGGCGGACCAGACGCCGAGTTTGCCGGGGGCGGCGCCCTGCGAGACGTTGAGGCCGCGGAGCTGGAGCTCGGAGCCGGTGGCACCGTCCAGCAGCAGCCGCTCGCCCGCCTGGAGGCGGTCGACGATCGAGCGCGTGGGCATGGCGTTCTCCCTAGTCGAGGTAGTCGCGGGCGAGCTGCTCGGGCTTGAGGATCGTGATCTTCTCGCGCGCGATGGTGACGAGGCCCTTGCGCTGCCAGCCGTTGAGGAGCTGGTTCACCGTCTGGCGCGAGGAACCGATCATGCTCGCTAGGTCCTCCTGGCTGGTGCGCACGACGCGGCTGGTGCCGGTCGGATCCTGCGCGCTGAGCTGGAGGAGGGTATCCTTGAGGCGGGTGGCGACGTTCGAGAAGGCGAGGCTCTTGATCTTCTCGTCGGCGGTGCGCAGGCGCTGGGAGAGCGCCTGGAGCATGCGCAACATCACCCGCGGCTGCTTCTGGATCTCCTCGAGGAACTCGTTGCGCTGCAGCACCAGGACGTCTGTGTCCTCGACCGCGATGGCGGAGGCCGAGCGCGGGTTGCGGTCGAGCAGCGCCAGCTCGCCGAAGTAGTCGGCGGGGAACGCCTCGTGGAGGATGAAGTCGCGCCCGTCGGGCGAGTGGAGCACGATCTCGACGCGGCCGCGCAGCACGATGAAGGCGACGTCTCCGACCGAGTCCTGGGTGAAGATGATGCTCCCCTTGGGGTAGCGGCGGCGGCGCACGATGCCGGCGATGCCGCGCAGCTCCTCCGGCCGCAGATCGGCGAACAGGGGGATCCGGCGCAGGAAGCTGTAGATGTCGACGCCGCCGCGCGCCGCTGGCCGTGTACCCGCACGCGGGTCCCCGGCCTCCGGCGGGTGCGCTGATCCTGGGCCGCCCACCGTGTCCCGGGGGGCCGAAGACCCGAGGGGCGCCGACCGGTTTGCGCTCGCAGGTTCCGTCACCGACTCCTCCACCTCGGAGACCGCTTCTCGCTCCCGGTGCGCGATGGTACCACAGCGCCTAGTGTAGCAGCATCGCGCCATTATGGCACAAGGCACTCAGCGCGCGGCGCCCAGGATCCGTCGCTCGGGCGGGCCGGGGGCGGCTCAGCGCTTCTGGGCGAGCTTGGCGGCGGTATCCTGCATGCGCAGCGTGCTCGAAAGCTCGATCTGCTCGCGCAGCGTCGGCAGGCGCTGGAGCAGCGCGGTGAAATCGGCCTTGCTCAGCCCGTAGAGCAGCGTCGGCTCGGTCGTGCGTACGGTGGCGGTGCGCGTGACGTCGTGGAGCAGCGCGATCTCGCCGAAATAGTCGCCATTGTGGAGCTTGTTGACGCGCCGCTCCTCGCCGGCGGCGTCCTTGACCAGCACCTCGACCTCACCCCGGTGGATGATGTAGAGCGCCTCGGCCGCGTCGCCCTGGTGGAAGATCGTCTCGCCTGCGGCCTTGCGCTCGATGGTGAGGTTGGCCGCGATCGCCTCGAGCTCGTTCTGCGGCAGGTTGGCGAAGAGCGGCACCGCGCGCACGCGGTTCACCTCGACGCCCACGCGCACGCTGGAGCTGCCGGTGATGTAGCCGGTCTGCTCCTCGAAGAGGCGCTGGTAGAGGCCGCCGGCGCGCACGAGCTCGCCGTGGGTGCCCTGCTCGACCAGCCGGCCGCGTTCGAGCACGAAGATCTGGTCGCAGGTGACGACTGAGGAGAGGCGGTGGGTGATGGTGATGGTGGTGCGGCCGCGCGAGAGGTCGAGCAGCGTCTCGTTGATCTCGGCCTCGGTCTGCGGGTCGAGCGCGCTGGTGGCCTCGTCGAGGATCAGGATCGCCGGGTTCTTGAGGATGGCGCGGGCGATCGCCAGGCGCTGGCGCTGGCCGCCCGACATGCGCGCGCCGCGCTCGCCGACCACGGTATCGTAGCCGCGCGGCAGCGCCATGATGAAGTCGTGGAGCTTGGCTGCCTTGGCCGCCTCGATCACCTCGGCGTCGGTGGCGCCCTCGCGGCCGAAGGCGATGTTCTCGCGCATCGAGGTATTGAAGACAAAGGTGTCCTGGAACACGATTGCGGTCTGGTCGCGGATCGACTTGAGCGTGGCATCGCGCAGGTCCACGCCGTCGTAGAGGATGCGGCCGCTGTCGGGGTCGTAGAAGCGTAGCAGGAGCTGGATCGTGCTCGACTTACCCGCGCCCGAGGGGCCGACGAAGGCGACGCTCGTGGCGGCCGGGATCGTGAGCGTCAGGTCAGAGAGCGTCGGCTGCTCGCCGGTGTAGGAGAAGGTGACGTTCTCGAAGCGGATGTCGTGCGAGACGGGCGGGATGTCGACGGCGCCGGGCTTGTCCTTGATCCTGGGCTCTTCCTCGACCAGCTCCATCACGCGCTCCATCGCGCCCGACGCCTGCTGGATCTCCTGGCTCATGGTCGAGAGGGTGGTGACCGGGGAGAGGGCGAGCGTCATGTAGCCGAGGAAGGCGATCAACTGGCCGAGCTGGAGCTGCCCGCTGATGACGAGGTAGCCGCCGACGCCGAGCACGATGATGTTGATGAGCACGACGATCAGGTTGATGCTGGTGCCGAACATCGCCGAGATCACGGTCAGCCGCAGGCTCGCCTTGAACAGCGCGTCGAGCCGCGCGGTGAAGCTGTTGATCATATGGTTTTCGAGGCGAAACGCCTTGACGACCGACTGGGCGCCCAGGTTCTCCTCGATGGCCGAGACAACGTCGGAGACGCGCTGCTGGCGCTCGCGGCTGGCGGCGACCGCCCGGTCGCGCAGGACGTTGTACGAGATCGTCAGCGCCGGCATCGCCAGGATGACGATCAGGCCGAGCAACCAGTTGGTGCTGAGCACGATGATCGAGGCGAAGACGAGCTGGAGCGCCTGGTAGATACCGTTGAGCAGCGTGTTCGAGAGCAGGCTCTGTACCATCCCCAGGTCGTTGGTCATGCGCGCCATGATGTCGCCCGTCTTGTTCTGGTTGTAGAACGAGGCGGAGAGCGCCTGGAGGCGCGAGAAGATCTGGAGGCGTAGCCGCCGCACGATGCTCTCGTTGACGAACCCCGAGAGGTACGCCCGCCGGAAGCCGGCCACGCCGTTGATCGCGAAGAGGACGAACAGCAGCAGCAGGAAGCCGATCAGATCACGTGTCTTCTGGGCGAGGTCGCCCGGCGCGTTGATGATGTTGTCGATGAGGTAGGCGTTGGCGTAGGGCATCACCAGGCTGAAGCCGAGGCCGATCAGCATGAGGAAAAAGATCTCGATTTCGTAGCGCAGGAACGGCCGGATGTAGAAGAGCACCTGGCCGAAGAATTGCCGCAGCGAGATGCCCGACGACTTGGTCTTGCGCAGCGTCGCCCGCCATTCCTCCTCGAGCTGGCCGAGCGAGCGGTAGTAGACCGCCTGGGAGGCGGCATCGCGCTGGGCTGGGTCGTACCTGGCGAGGAACTGCTTGAAGGTTTCGAGGTTGGCCCGGCCGATCAGGAAGCCGACGAAGGCGTGGGCGATGGTCTCGTAGTTCGGGGCCTCGGCGCCGCCCTGGTCGAGGAGGGGGAAGATCGAGATCGTGGTGCCGCCGGTCGCCATGAGTGCGCGCAGACGCTCGTCGCTCGCCTCGACGGCGCGCTGGGCGGCGCGGCCGCTCCCAGCGCTGAGGTAGAGGGCGAGACCGTCGATGAAGAAGCCGGCCGCCTCGGCGTTCGCCCCCAGTCCGCGGGCCGCCAGCAGGCGTAGGAGCGCGCGATCCAGGCCGTCGCCGGGGGAGGTCGGGTTGTAGACCAGCCAGATGGCGCCGTCGATGACGCGGGCGCCCGAGGGGAGCTTGCGCTCGGGGTCGCGCTCGTCGTCGAGCCACTCGACGAGGACGACGTCGATCTTCTCCCCGCCGACGGTCGCCGCGCTGGAGCTGCCGGCGGTGAGCTTGAGGGCATCGGTGAGCGCCCGATAGGTCCGCTCGGCCTGGGTGAGCACGGTGCCGATGTTCTGGGCGGCGTAGGACGTGGCCGGGAAGTGGAAGCGAAAGTGGGTGCTCTCCCGCGTGAGCTGCTCGGCGGTGATGTCGATCACGACGGCCTCCGTCGAATGCGCCGCGCCGCCACGCGGGTCCCCTGACCCAGGGCAGAGCGGGTGGATCGGGCGCCCGCTCTGCAGCCACCCGCCTGATCCGCGCCGGCCCAACATCACCCGACCCACGCCTGGCCGGCCGGGCGGATGGCGGCAGTATAGCACGCCCACCCGCCCAGGCATACTACCGCCCGGGAAAAAGGTCCGCTTGCCCGGCTTGATGGTACACCCCCACCCTGGCCCCAGCGGCACCCGCCCGGCGCGGGGAGCGCTCCAGGCCTGGACCTTCTGTCGCCGCCGGCGCCGAGAGCACCCGCCGGGCGCGGGGGCGCTCCGCCATCGGTGGTGGCCGGGGCAGGTAGGCCGGGCAGCCGCTTCCGGGTACCGCCAAATCCGGCGCTCGCCATCAGTCCGCAGGGGCAAGAACTGGCGGCCGCGAGGCACCGCTTCCGGATACCGCCGAATGGGTGGTAGATTCGGATACCTGGGACTGGTACGCAACCTGCTGTTGACGAGCGCGGCCGGGGCGCGGCGCACCGGAGCGCCGGGCGGGGGCAGCCCGGCCCGCCGTGCGGTTGCCGGAGCGTTTCACGGACCCGACAGGCAGGGTCGACGTCGACCACCGAAGGAGGGTGTGGTGATGGCAGCGACGCGGAGCGCAAGATTGGCCCGGGATCTGATGGCGACGATCGCTGCTTTCCAGGCACGCCACCCTGAGACCACCGCCGACGAGATCACAGCGGCGCTGCACGATCTCCTCGAAATCCACCTCGACGACGCCTGGCGCCGGCGCAGCGACGATGCCGCCCGCCGCCTGCTGGCTCGCGTCTTCCCCAACGGCATCAACCTCTGAGGGTGCGGCGCGTGGGGGTTCGTGAGAAGCCGGCGCGCTCTGCGAACGCGGCCACCCTCTCCGTTGCCCGGCCCCTCCACCGGGCCGAAGTCGCCCCCCTCCACCACGTCGTAGATCACCCCGCCGTCTCCGCTTGGGGCGGCGGGGTCGGCCGGGCCGGCGGTGCGCGGGGGGTGGTGGTAGAGTAGGTCCGCCCCGGCGGACGCGGGGCGTGGGAGCGTGGGGGCGCGGGTGGGCGCGGAGCGACGAGGCGGGGGACGGGGCGCCGGGCGGGCACCCGGCTGCGGCACGGTGGCGGGCGGAGTGGGGGCGGCCGGCAGCGGCCACGAAGGGTTGCGTCCGGCGGATGTGCGCTGGAACTTCCTGGTCAACCTGGCCGACCACACGCTCTTCTGGTTCGGCTTCAGCCTGATCGCGCCGCCGACGATCCTCGCGCTCTACGTCTCCTACCTGACCACGAGCAACGTCTTGGTGAGCCTCATCCCGGCGGCGGCGGGTCTTGGCTGGGCGTTGCCGCAGTTGATCGGCGCGCGCCACGCGCTGAGCCTGCGGATCAAGAAGTGGTACGTGGTGCGGCTCTCGCTGCTGGGCCGCACGGCGGTCTTCGCGCTGGCGGCGCTCACGCTGCTGGTGGCGGGGTCGGCGCCCGAGGTCGCGCTGCCGGGCACGTTCCTCTGCGTCTTCCTCTACCGCCTCACAAGCGGGCTGACGACGCCCGCCTGGATGGACATGATCGCCAAGGCGATCCCGGCGAACGTGCGCGGGCGCTGGCTCGGCCTGGCGCAGTTCCTCGGCGGGGGGCTGGGGGCGGTCGCGCTCGTCTTCGCGCGCGGCGTGCTGGAGGCGTTTCCCTTCCCGACCAACTTCGGCCTCCTGTTCCTGGTGGCGGCGGTGCTGATGACGGTGGAGCTGACGGGGATGTCGCTCACGCGCGAGCCCGAGTCGACCGAGGCGCGGCCGGCGCCGCCGCTGCGCGAGTACGTGGCCTCGCTGCCGGCGATCTTCCGGCGCGACCCCGATTACGGCCGCTACCTGGTGGGGCGGCTCCTGCTGCTGCTGTCGACGCTGGCGGTGCCGTTTCTGGGCGTCTACGCGGTGCGCCGCTGGGGGGTGGAGGCGGGCGATGTCGCGCTGCTCACGGCGGTGCTGCTGGCGAGCCAGACGCTGGGCACGCTCGGCTGGGGCTGGCTGCTGGACCGGCGCGGCAGCAAGAGTGTGATCGAGCTGGCGGGCCTGGCCGGGGCGCTGGCGGGGCTGGTGGCGCTGGTGGCGCCCGGGCCGCTCTGGCTGGCGCCGGCCTACGCCTGCGCGGGCCTGAGCCTGGGCGCGTTTGGCGTGGCGGAGGGCAACATCATCATCGAGTTCGCCCCGCCCGACGACCGCCCGCGCTACGTCGGCCTGACCAACACCGCGCTGGCCCCGTTCCAGCTCATCGCGCCGCTGCTGGGCGGTGTGCTAGCCGACCGCCTCGGCTACCTGCCCACCTTCGGCGCGGCGGTCGGCTTTGCGCTGGCGGGCTGGTTCGTGGTGGCGCGGCTCGTCGCCGATCCGCGCCGCCGCCACCCCACCTGGGCCGGTTAGTCCCCGGCGGGCAGCCCCCGGTGGGCAGCCCCGGGGCGAGTCGGCGGCTTGACACCGGCCCGATCCCTGTTAGGGCGCGATTACGCCGGCCCTTGCCGCGGTGGCACCCGCGGCGTACCCTCAGCTATGGAACAAATAATCGAGAAGGTGGGGGTGGCGCGGTGGTGGCTGGGGCCGAGG
>JBHOQZ010000142.1:0-1951 GCA_042408635.1 Chloroflexota bacterium | reverse complement strand
GCGCGCCAGGAACGCCCGGGCCGCGGCCGGATCGGCGGCTCCGCCCGGCGAAGCGGTCGCCCCGGTCCCCGCCAGCTCGCGTGCCACGGTGTGGCGCGCGTAGTCGAGCGAGCGCAGCATGCCGGCCACGTCGCGCAGCGGGGAGGCTTTGGCGCGCCGCGCTGCCAGCGGGCGCAGGGGCTCACCCTCGAAGTCGAGGATGACCCAGTCGTCGCCCGATCGAAGCACCTGGCCGAGATGGTAGTCGCCGTGGAAGCGGATGCGGGCAACACGCTCGCGTGCCAGCACGTCGAGCGCTCCCGCCGCCGCCGTCAGACCCCTCCGGCCTGCCAGGACCCGTGCTAGCTCGGCCCGCTCGGTCGGGGCGAGCGTCGCCGGCAGGTCGGGGCGGCCGGCCAGATCGTCGAGCACGCGCTCGACCAGCGCCGCGATCGCGGCCCGCCAGACGGCGACGTCATCGTCGGTCGTGGGCTCCGGACGGAAGGCCGGGTCGTCCGGGTCGGAGGCGAGCGCGAGGTGCAGCTCGGCGCTGATCGTGCCCAGGCGCGCGAGCGCGCTCAGCACGGGCGCGCCCTCCGCCAGCAGACGGGCCTCGTCCAGATCGCGCCCACTGGACAGCAGCCGGCCCGCGAGCGTGCGCAGGGCGTCGAGCGTGAGCGACCAGCCGTCGCCCTGGCTGGACACAAAGCCCTGCATCAGGATGAGCGACACGGCCGGCTCCGATGCCTCGGCCGGGAAAAGCTCCGCCCACCCCAGGACGGGCGGCACGTGAGGGAACCGCGGCCGACCGGCGCCGGGCGGGACGGCGCTCAGGAAGCGCGGGACCTCGAGATCGGGGTTGATGCCCGGCTGGAGCTTGCGAAAGGCCTTCAGGACGTAGCGGTCGCCGAAGACGATCGAGGTATTGCTCTGCTCGGCGCCCATGCGCTGCACGGGCAGGGCGTCGACGGTGGCCGGGTCAGGCAGCGCCGCCAGGTCCCCAGCCGCGCCGAACCGGATGGTCGCGCTGCCCGCCGTCCTGATCTCCCGCCGCTCAGCGGCCAGCCGCAGCAGCGCCCGGCCAAAGGCCGGCGAGGCGAAGGCATCCCCGATCGGACCGGGCAGCGGTTCCGCCCGGCCAGCCGAGGCGGCAGCGGGCGGCTGCCAGCCGATGATCGCCTCGGCGTCGGCGGTCTCCAGACATCCCAGCGGAACGAAGAGGTGGTCGGGGGCGCCGCTCGCGTAGTGGGCGCGCACGAACAGCAGCCAGGCGGGCCGGGGACCGTCGAGCCGCGCCAGGTCGTCGAGCGTGACGCCGACGAGCGCGCGCGCCCGTCCGGCCCAGCGCTGGCGCGGCAGCCAGTCGCGCAGCGCCGCGAGCAGCCCACCCACCTCGCCTGGTTGCGCCTGCCAGAGTGCTTCGATCATGCGCTCTCCTCGTTCGCCTGGGTAGTCGGGGGCCATCGGTCGCCGGCCGGCGGCCGGTCAGCCGGTCGGCGGGTCGAGGCGGAACCAGAAGAAGGCGTGCGGGGAGGGCGTCAGGAAGTAGGGCAGCTCCCCGATGCGCGGGAAGGGTGTGTCGCCGAACAGCTCGACCGGCTGCCAGCCGTTGAAGCGGCGTAGATCGAGCTGGACCGGCTGGCTGAACCGCGACAGGTTGCAGACGCACAGCACCGTGTGCTGCTCGTCCTGCCGCAGATAGGCGAGCACCCTCGGGTTGTCGGTCGACAGGAACTCGAGTCTGCCGCGGCCGAAGACGCGGTACTTCTTGCGGGTGGCGATGAGGCGGCGCATCCAGTTGAGCAGCGAGGTGGGCGTGCGCTCCTGGGCCTCGACGTTGATTGCCTGGTAGCCGTAGACGGGGTCCATGATCACGGGCGCGTAGAGGCGGGCGCTGTCGGCGCGCGAGAAGCCGGCGTTGCGGTCGCCGGTCCACTGCATGGGGGTGCGCACGCCGTTGCGGTCGCCGAGG
>JBHOQZ010000141.1:0-1416 GCA_042408635.1 Chloroflexota bacterium | reverse complement strand
GGCTGGGGGTGACCGCGATCGAGATTATGGCGGTTGCGGAGTGCCCCGGCCGCTGGATCAGGCGCACATCGTTGTCGTGGCTCTCGAGGATGAGCACGACCGGCCGCTCCGCCGCCGCCCGCGCGTGCTCGCCCAGCTCCTGGAGCAGATGCTTCTCCGACTCGTCGTAGATCGCGTGGACCGCGTCGAGGCGCAGGCCGTCGCAGTGGTACTCGCACAGCCAGTAGGCAGCGTTGTCCAGCATGAACGCGCGCACCCAGCGGCTGCCCGGCCCGTCGAAGTTCAACGCCTCGCCCCACGGTGTCTGGTAACGCGAGGTGAAGTAGTCGGGGCAGAACTGCCCCAGGTAGTTGCCCTCCGGTCCGAGGTGGTTGTAGACCACGTCCATGATGATCCCCAGCCCCTCGCAGTGGGCGGCGTCGACCAGCCGCTTGAGTGCCGCCGCGCCACCGTAGTAGCTGGCCGGGGCGTAGAGGTAGACGCCGTCGTAGCCCCAGTTCCAGCGGCCGGGGCACTCCGCAACCGGCATAATCTCGATCGCGGTCACCCCCAGCCGCTTCAGGTACGGCAGGTGCGGGATCACCGAGTCGAAGGTCCCCTCGGGCGTGAAGGTGCCGATGTGCATCTCGTAGATCACAAGCCGCTCCCGGTCGAGCCCGGGCCAGCCATGGTCGGTCCAGGCAAAGGCGGCCGGATCGACCACCTCGGAGGGACCGTGGACGCCCTCGGGTTGGTAGCGGGAATAGGGGTCGGGGAAGCAGGCGCCGCCGTCAAGCCGGTAGCGGTAGCGCGCCCCCGCGCCGATCCCCGGCACCAGGCCGCTGAAGCAACCATCCGTGTCACGGTCCAGGGGGATGAAGCGCGCGCCACTCGGTGTTTGGATCTCGACCTCGACGCGCTGGCGGGTGGGTGCCCAGACGCGGAACCGCACTCCGCCCTCGACCACGCTCGCACCCATGGGCAGCCGCCAGGCGCCACCCGTTGCGCCCGCACCGGTGCGGGCGCTCATCGATACTGACACGCTCCCTCTCACTCTCCGGTCGTCGGCGCGTAGCCCGGTTCTGGTACCCTCCTGCGGACCGCGGGCGACCGCGCCTCAATCACTCGCCGAACTGCCCGCGCCCCGGGCGGACCCGGCCCGCTCGGCGACGAATGCGAGGGGGATGGGGAGCCAGTCGGGGCGGTGGCTTAGCTCGTAGTCCAGTTCGTAAATCGCCTTGTCCAGCTCAAATGCGTCTACAACGGACAATACAGCGTCTCGCGTGCCCGGCAAGAATGGTGCCATGCCGGGCCGCGCGGTGGCAAGGTAGGCGTCGAGGTAGGCGGCCCGTCCGGCCGCCAGCCAGCGCGCCAGGAGCGCCCGGGCCGCGGCCGGGGCGGCCGCTCCGCCGTTGGCCGCGGTCGCCCCACCCGCCG
>JBHOQZ010000139.1:0-10197 GCA_042408635.1 Chloroflexota bacterium | reverse complement strand
GCCGAGCAGCTCACCGCGCCAGACCAGCCGCTCGGCGGCCTCGAGGTCGGGCGCGAGGAAGCGATCAGGGCCGGGACCGGGGACCTCCCGGCGCAGCCGCGCCCAGGCGGCCTGGATCGGCGGCGCCGGGCGCAGCGGCCGGCGGAAGTCGATGCCGGCAGCGGCGCAGACCGCCTCAATGGCGAGGATGCGGCCGAGGTTGGCGAGCTGGCGCCGGAGCTTGCGCGCGGCGTGCCAGCCGAGCGAGACGTGGTCCTCCTGCATCGCGGAGGTCGGCAGCGAGTCGACGCTGGCCGGCTGGGCCAGGCGGCGGTTCTCCGCCACCAGCGCCGCGGCGGTGTACTGCGCGATCATCAGCCCCGAGTTGACGCCGGCCTCGGGCGTGAGGAACGGCGGTAGCCCGCGCGAGCGTTTTACGTCGAGGGTGCGGTCGATCCGCCGCTCGGCGATGGCGCCGACCTCGGCGGCCGCGATGGCGAGGAAGTCGAGGGCGAAGGCGAGCGGCTGGCCGTGGAAGTTGCCGGTCGACTCGACCCGGCCGTCGGGCAGCACGACCGGGTTGTCGACGGCGGCCGCCAGCTCGCGCGTCGCCACCGCCTCCGCAAAGGCCAGGGTGTCGCGCGCCGCGCCGATCACCTGGGGCGTGCAGCGCAGCGCGTAGGCGTCCTGGACCAGGTCCTCGGGCTGCCGCGCGGCCAGGATCTCGGAGCCTCTCAGCAGCCGCTGCAGGTTCGCCGCGCTCGCCGCCTGACCCGGGTGGGGCCGGATGGCGTGCAGCTCGGGCTGGAAGGGGTTGGCGCGGCCGAACAGCGCCTCGATCGACATCGCAGCGGTCAGCTCGGCGGTCCGCAGCAGCCGGGCGAGGTCGACGCAGGCGAGCACGAGCATGCCGAGCATCCCCTCGGTGCCGTTGAGGAGCGCCAGGCCCTCCTTGGGCTCGAGCTCGATCGGCGCGAGTCCGGCCGCGGCCAGTGCCTCGGCCGCCCCCCCGCGCCGCCAGGGCCACCCGCTAGCACCGGCGGCGCCGTCCGGTCCGGCCAGCGGAGCTTCCGCTGCCTGCCGGGTTTCGCCCGCTCGGGCTGGCGCCTGAGCCGGGTGGTTGCCGGACGCGGGCCCCGGGACAGTGCTGGCGGGCGCCAGCACCCAGCCCTCGCCGGTCAGGCAGAGGGCGGCGTGGGCGAGCGGGGCGAGGTCGCCGCTGGCGCCGAGCGAGCCGTACTCGGGCACCCAGGGCGTAATCCCGGCGTTGAGCAGGTCGAGGAGCGCGCCCACCACCACCGGCCGCACGCCCGAGTAGCCGCGGGCGAGCGTCGCCGCGCGCAGCAGCAGCATGGCGCGCACCACCTCGGGTTCGACGGGCGCGCCCATGCCAGCGGCGTGCGAGCGCAGGAGCGCGTGCTGGAGCTGGATGCGGGCCGCGCGCGGGATGCGCGTGTTGGCGAGCGCGCCAAAGCCGGTCGTGGTGCCGTAGACCGGCGCCTCGCCCTCGGCCGCCGCCGCGATCAGTCGCCGCGTCTGCTCCAGTCGCTCGACCGCCGCCCCGGACAGCGCGACACGCACGCCGGGCGCCCCGGGCACCTCCTCGATCCGGTCCTCAACCGGCCCAGTCCAGTTCGAGCCGGCACCGGCGCCGGGGAGCGCCGCGCGGCCGGCGACTGGCTCGGTGGGGCCGTTCGGCCGGGCCACCGCCACCACCTCCGCGAATGTGAGCGGCCGCTCGCCGACCGTGACCACCACGCGCTCCATGGCCTACTCCTCCCGCATCGGGGTGCGGATGCCGTGGGCGCGGGCGGCCGCCAGCGCGTCGTCGTAGCCGGCGTCGACGTGGCGGACGATGCCGGTGCCGGGGTCGGTGGTGAGCACGCGGGCTAGCTTGCGCTCGGCGCGCTCCGAGCCGTCGGCCACCACGACCATGCCGGCGTGGAGCGAGTAGCCGATGCCGACACCGCCGCCGTGGTGGACACTCACCCAGCTCGCGCCGGCGGCGCTGTTGACCAGCGCGTTGAGGATCGGCCAGTCGCCGATCGCATCCGAGCCGTCGCGCATCGCCTCGGTCTCGCGGTAGGGCGAGGCGACCGAGCCGGCGTCGAGGTGGTCGCGGCCGATCACGATCGGCGCGCGCAGCTCCCCCGCGCGCACCATGCGGTTGAACTCGAGCCCGGCCCGCGCCCGCTCACCGTAGCCGAGCCAGCAGATGCGCGCGGGCAGCCCCTGGAAGGCGACGCGGTCGCGCGCCAGCCGCAGCCACCGCTGGAGCGCGGCGTTCTCGGGGAAGAGGCGCGCGACCGCCGCGTCGGTGCGGTAGATGTCCTCCGGGTCGCCCGAGAGCGCGGCCCAGCGGAACGGCCCCTTGCCCTGGCAGAACAGCGGGCGGATGAAGGCGGGCACGAAGCCGGGGTAGCTGAAGGCGTCCTTGGCGCCGCCCAGCTCCGCCTGGGCGCGCAGGTTGTTGCCGTAGTCGAAGACGACGGCGCCGCGGCGCTGCCACTCGACCATCGCCTCGACGTGGCGCGCCATGCTCTCGCGGGCCCGCCGCCGGAGCAGGTTCGGCTGCTCGCGGGCGAGGATGCGCGCGTCCTCAGGCGAGATGTCGCCCGGCACGTAGCTGAGCGGGTCGTGCGCGCTCGTCTGGTCGGTCACGACGTCGACCGAGAGACCGGAGCCGTCGGGGTGGCGGTAGCGCAGGAGCTGTGGGTGGAGCTCGGCGGCGTTGCCGATCAGGCCGATGCTGAGCGGCTCGCCGGCCTGCCGCGCCGCCTCCGCCCAGCCGATGGCCTCGTCGAGGGCGGCGGTGAGGCGGTCGAGGTAGCGCGTCTCGAGCCGGCGGTGGGCGCGGGCCGGGTCGACCTCGATGCAGAGCGCGACGCCGTCGTTCATGGTGATGGCGAGCGGCTGGGCACCGCCCATCCCCCCGAGGCCGGCGGTGAGCACGAGCCGCCCGCGGAGCGTGCCGCCGAAGTGCTGGCGCGCCAGCTCGGCGAACGTCTCGTAGGTGCCCTGGAGGATGCCCTGCGTGCCGATGTAGATCCAGCTCCCAGCGGTCATCTGGCCGTACATGGTCAGCCCCAGCCGCTCGAGCCGCAGAAACTCCTCCTCGGTCGCCCATTTGGGCACCAGCAGCGAGTTGGCGATCAGGACGCGCGGCGCGTCCGGGTGGGTGCGGAAGACCGCGACGGGCTGGCCCGACTGCACCAGCAGCGTTTCGTCGTCGCCCAGCCGCCGCAGCTCGCGCACGATGGCGTCGAACGCCGCCCAGGAGCGCGCGGCACGGCCGGTGCCGCCGTAGACGATGAGGTCGGCCGGGCGCTCGGCGACCTCGGGGTCGAGGTTGTTCATGAGCATGCGCAGCGCCGCCTCCTGCTCCCAGCCCCGGCAGGTGAGGTCGGATCCTCGCGGCGCCCTGACGACCCGGCTCGACCCCTCCCGAGACTCCGTCGGCGTCGCCTGCCCGTCCATGCGCTCCTCCTCCCGGCCACCGCGCGGCCGCCCCCTGATCCCGGTGCGGCGGATGCTACACCGATCGCTCACCCCGCTCAACCGGCGCCCGCGAGCGCGGTGGGGCAGCCCCCGCCGGCGCGCCACCCGGTCGCCCGCGTCCGCCAGGGGGTGGCCTGGGGGTGATGGAGATTGTCAAGGGCGTCGTCAGCCCGGTCGGCCGGCTGAAGCCGGGACGCGGGCCGCGCGTGGGCCGCCGGGTGCCGCTTGCGGGCCGCGATCCCGCCGCATCCCGGCTTCAGCCGGCTCCCGCGTGCCCCACCCGCAAGCGGGTACCCGGCCGGCTTCTGGAAGTTGCGGAATGAACGGCGGGAACGCCGTCGGCGGGCTGAAGCCCGCGCGAAGCAACACCTCCACCGCGTCCGCCCAGGGGTGAGCCGCTTGCGGGTGGGGGACCCGGCGCGCTTCAGCCCGCTGAACCCATCCCCCACGCTAATTCCGCAATCTCCATCAGCCGGCGGACGGGAATGCCAGCACGCTTTCCACAACCTCCATCAGCCCGCCGACCGTACCCCCGCATTCATTCGGAGATTTCACCGACTCGCCTGGCCTTTCTTTCGGCCATCACCAGCAGCCCCGTGCGGTCGGGCCGGCAACGACGGCACGAAACGGTGCTGACCGCCTCGAACCGACCGGTGACGAGTCGCCGGTCGGCGGGGTGGGCCGTTACCATGGGGTCAGACCTCGGCGCGGCCGCGCGCCGCCCGGACTCCCAACCCGAGGAAACGTCTGTGACCACCCTGCCGACCAGCCCGGACCAGTCGCCGCCCGGCTCGACCGCGCCCCAGCTCCTCGCGCCCGAGGCGGCGGCGGCGCTGCTCGCCCGCTACAGCATCGCCATGCCGGCCCAGGCCACGGCGCGCGACCCCATCGAGGCGGCCGCGGCGGCGCGCAGGCTCGGCCTCCCAGTCGCTCTCAAGGCGGTGGCCCCGAATCTCCTGCACAAGAGCGATGCCGGCGGCGTGCGGCTCGGGCTGGCCGACGCGGCGGAGGTCGAGGCGGCGGCGCAGGCGATGGCGGCCATTATCCCGGGACTGAGCGGCTTCCTGGTCCAGCGCATGGTGCCGCCGGGCATCGAGCTGCTGGTCGGCGTGCGGCGCGACCCGGTGTTCGGCCCGTTGCTGGTGGTGGGCCTGGGCGGCATCTGGGTCGAGTTGCTAGAGGACGTGGCGGTGCGGCTCGCCCCGCTCGGCCCGGACCTCCCGTGCGTTCGCGCGCCCGGTGCCGCGGGTGCGGCCGGGCGCTCAGCCCCGACCGGCACGCCGGCCGATTCCGGCACCGTCGACCCCGGCACCTGGAAGGAGAAGCGGGCTGAGGCAGCGGCGATGCTCGGGGAGCTGCGCGCGGCCCGGCTGCTGGACGGCTACCGCGGCGCACCGCCGGCCGACCGGACCGCGCTGGTCGACCTGATCGTGCGGGTGGGCGAGCTGGCCGCGGCCGAGCCCGCGATCGCCGAGCTCGACCTGAACCCGGTGATTGCCGGCCCCTGGGGCGCGCTCGCGGTCGACGCCCGCCTCCTGGTCGCCACGCCGGCAGGGCATCGCGTCACCGGCCGCGATCTGGACGCCGTCGGCGTCTCTCCCATCGCCGCCGAACCGCCCCGACCTACCACCGAGCCCGCGACCGGTCCGCGCGCACGCGGAGCCACGACGGGCGCCGACGCCGGTCGAGCGGCCGAGGCAATGGTGCGGGACGAGGCGGCACCGACGCCGCCGGAGCTCGAGCGGCTGCTGAACCCGCGCAGCATCGCCGTGGTCGGCGCCTCCGACGACCGGCGCAAGCAGGGCGGCCGCCTCTTCCACTACCTGCTCAAGCACCGCTTCCCCGGCCGGCTCTACGCCGTCAACCCGCGCGGCGAACCGGTGATGGGCCGGCCCTGCTCTCCCTCGGTCGCGCAGTTGCCCGAGCCGGTCGACCTCGCCGCCGTCATGGTGCCGGCCGAGGCGGTGGCGGGGGTGATCGCGGATTGCGGGCGGCGCGGCATCCCCGCGGCCGTCGTCTACACCTCGGGCTTCGCCGAGACGGGCGAGGCGGGCGCGGCGCGCCAGCGCGCGCTGATCGAGACGGCGCGGCGCCACGGTGTGCGCCTCTGCGGCCCGAACACCGCCGGCGTCGTCTCCAACGTGCGGGTGCCGCCGGCCGAAGTCGGCGCCCCCGAAGCGGGGTCTCCGACGACCGCCGATGCCACGCCCGGCTCAGCCACCGCCCCGGCGCCCCCGGTCATACCATTGACGGGCGACCCGGCCGGCGCTCCAAGGAGCGGACCGGCAGCCGGTCCGCCGTCGGAACAGGTCGACCGAGTAGGTACACGGCTCGGTGTGCGCGGGTCCGACGGCCTGGCTGCCGAACCCACTGCCGGGCAAAGCGATCCGGGTGCTCCGGCGCCGGGGGACGGATGGGCCGCCGCGGCGTCGGAGCAGGCCGACCGAGCCGACGCGCGGCGGGAAGGGTGCGCGTCCGGTGGTGCTGTTGTCCGCCCGACCGCCGAGCGGACCGACCCGGGTGCTCGGGAGCTGGGGGACGCATCGGCAGCTACAGCGGAGGCGCGCCATGACGTGGAACCGGGGGCGACCTGCGCGGCGTTCGGCATGGCGTTCGAGGTGGAGCGCATCCCGGCGGGCGAGATCGCCTTCCTGACCCAGTCGGGCGCGCTCGGCAGCTCACTGCTCAGCCGCGCCTGGGCCGAGGGCGTCGGCTTCAGCCGCTGGATCTGCACGGGCAATGAGGCCGACCTCTCGCTCGCCGACTATCTCCTCTTCCTGGCCGACGACCCGGCCACGCGTGTGATCGCCATCTTCATGGAGGCGGTGCGCGACCCGGCCCGCTTCGCCGAGGCGTGCCGGCGCGCCCGCGCGCACGGCAAACCGATCGTCGCCTACAAGACCGGTAGCTCGCCCGACGGTCAGCGCGCGGTGCGCTCGCACACCGCGCTCCTGGCCGGCGACGACCGCGCCTACTCGGCGGCGTTCCGGCGCTTCGGCGTCGTGCGCGTGCCCGGCCTCCAGGCGCTCGTCGACGCCGCCGTCGCGCTCGCCTGGCAGCCGCCGCCGCGTGGCAACCGGGTCGCTGTCGTCTCGGCCTCGGGCGGGGCGTGCAGCGTGATCGCCGACGAGTGCGCGCGCCACGGCCTGGTGCTGCCGCACCTGCCCGCGGGGACGGTCGCCCGGATCGCCGAGCTCATCCCGCCGTTCGGGGTGAGCCAGAACCCGATCGACGTGACCATGCAGATCACCGCCAACCCCGGCATGGTCGGCAACGTCGCCCGCCTCCTGCTCGCCGAGCCGGAGGTGGACGCGCTGATCGTGCTGATGACGACGAACGCCGGCCAGCCGGCGGTCGAGGTGGCGCGCGGCGTGGTCGAGGCGGTGCGGAGCGGACCCGCCAAGCCGGTGCTGGTGGTGCGCGTGGGCGCCGAGTACCTGGCGCCGGAGGCGGTCGCCTACTACCGCGCCAACCGCCTGCCGCTCTACCCGATGCCCGACCGCGCCGTGACTGCCCTGCGCGCCATGCTCGACGACGCGCACCTGCGCCGGCGGCGGGTCGACGGCGGCGGCTGAGGGCGGGCGACGGACGCGCCGATGCAGTTTGCGAAGGCGTTGCGGCAGCCGGTCGGCCGGCTCGGCGGTGGACACCGAAGCGCTTCTTCGAGCTCGATGTTTGCCACCGCGTTGCGGCAGCCGGTCGGCCAGGGCCGGTGTGACGTCGTGACGGGCCTGGCTGACGGAGGTAGGGTGTGGATTTCCAGCTCAGTGAGTATCAGCGCGACCTGGTGGCGTCGACGCGCGACCTGGCGCGCGGGGCCTTCGGGCCGAAGGCGTCTACCTGGGAGGCGGCGGGGGTCTTCCCGCGCCAGTACCTGAAGGTGCTGGCCGACCACGGCCTGGCCGGGATCACGCTGCCGGAGGCGGACGGCGGCCAGGGCGGGACGCTCCTCGACGCCGTGCTCGTGATCGAGACGGTCGCCCAGGTCTGCCCGGTGGCGGGCGACTGCGTGCAGGCGCTCAACTTCGGCGCGATCCAGCAGCTCGCGCGGCTCGGCTCGACCGAGCAGAAGCGGCGGTTCCTCACGCCCTGCCTGCGCGGCGAGAAGCTGATCACGATCGCGATGAGCGAGCCGGAGGCGGGGTCGGCCGTGACCGACCTGACGTCGCGCGCGCGGATCGAGGGCGACACGGTCGTCATCGACGGCCGCAAGCTGTTCACAACCAACGGCGACCACGCCGACTACTTCGTCGTCTGGGTGCGGTTCGGCGAGTCGTCGCGCAGCTCCGGGGCGGTGCTGGTCGAGCGGGACGCGCCCGGCTTCACGGTCGACGGCAGCCACCGCTTCATGTCGGGCGATCACTACGGCATGCTCTACTTCGACGGCTGCCGTGTGCCGGCGGCGAACGTGCTGGTCGCCGAGGACGGCTTCCGCAAGATGCTGGCGGTGTTCAACGTCGAGCGGCTGGGCAACAGCAGCCGGTCGCTCGCCCTCGGCCAGGCGGCGTTCGACCTGGCCGTCGACTACGCCCGCGAGCGGTGCCAGTTCGGCCGGCGGCTGGCGGAGTTCCAAGGGCTCCAGTGGCGCTTCGCCGAGATGAAGCTGAAGCTGGAGGCGGCGCGGCTGCTGCTCTACCGGGCGGCCGCCAACGCCGACGCCGGACTGCCCTCGGCGCTCGAAACCTCCCTCGCCAAGCTGGCGTGCAACCGCGCCGGCTTCGAGGTCGCCAACGACGCCCTCCAGATCTTCGGCGGCTACGGCTACGACCACGAGGCGCAGGTGAACTACCTCTTCCGGCGCACGCGCGGCTGGCTGATCGCGGGCGGCACCGTCGTGCAGATGCTCAACCGGATCGCCGAGGAGGTCTTCGGCGAGCGCTTCCCGCAGCGCCCGCCCCGCCTGCCCGCCACCGCTCCGAGCGAGGGACGCGATGGCTGACTCCACCCGCCACATCGACGTCGAGCCCCCGGCCACGGTCACCCAGCGCTGGGCGCGCGCCTGCCTCGCCACCCCGTTCGAGGCGCTGCCGGCCGACGCGGTCCACGCCGCCAAACGGCTGCTGCTCGACTTCCTGGGCGTCGCGGTCGCGGGCGCCGCGACCCCGGTTGGCCGGATCGCGCTCGACCTCGCGCTGACCAGCGGTGGCCACGCCGAGGCGACCGCCGTCCTCGCGCCGATGCGGCTGCCCGCCGCGGCTGCCGCCTGGGTGAACGGCGTCTGCGGCCACGCGCTCGACCTGGACGACGGCCACCGCGCCGCCGCCGGCCACCCCGGCGTCGCCACCTGGCCGGCGGCGCTCGCCGCGGCCGAGCTGGCGGCCACTGCCGACCTGTCGGTGCAGATGGAGGCTCCCACCAGCGCCGCGCGGCCGGCGAACGGTCCGCCGCACGCTGCCGGGACGGAGATCGACGGACGCCAGGCGCCGCCCGCCACGGCCGAGGAGGCGACGGCGACGCGCCCCTCACCCATGAGCGAGCGGCCGGGGGAGGCCGGGCCGGGGCGGCATCTGGCAGAGGCGTCGGCGACGCGGGCGGAGCTCACGGCGAATCGGGTGCCGGGCGGGTGCCGGGTACCCGCGAGCGGGTGCGGCCGCGAGCTGCTGCGCGCGACGGTGCTCGGCTACGAGGTGTTCGTGCGGCTAGCCGCGCTCGTCAACCCGGAGCACCTGCGGCGCGGCTTCCACACCACGGCCACCGTCGGGCCGTTCGCGGGCGCGCTCGCGGCCGGCCTCCTGCTCGGTCTGGACGAGGCCCGGCTCACGGCCGCGCTCGGCCTGGCCGGCACGACCGGCGCCGGGCTCATGGAGGTGTTCCACGACGGCGCCATGGCGAAGCCGCTCCAGGTCGGCCGCGCCGCCTCGGCCGGCGTCCTGGCGGCCCAACTTGCGGCTCGCGGCGCGGCGGGACCGCGGGCGATCGTCGAGGGCGATCAGGGCTTCCTCGCCGCGATGTGCGGGCCGCGCGAGCTGCGCTCGCTGGTGGAGGGCTGGGGCGAGGACTGGGCGATCCGGGGCGTCTATCTCAAGGAGCACGCCGCCTGCCGCCACACCCACGCCGCGGTCGATGCCGCCGCCGCGCTCCGGGCCGGCGGGCTGCGCCCCGACGCGGTCGAGCGGATCGTCGTGCAGACCTACGAGGTCGCCGACCGCCTCTGCGGCGCGCCGCACCCGCAAGCGGGTACCCGGCCGCGGGGGCCGCAGGAGGCGAAGTTCAGCCTCCCCTTCACGGTGGCGCTCGGCCTGACGCTCGGCCACGCGCGCCGCTCCGGCTTCACGCCCGAGCTGATCGCCGATCCGGGGCTGCGCGCGCTCGCCGGGCGGGTGCGGGTCGAGCTCGACCCCGAGCTGGATCGGCGCTACCCCGTCCAGCGCGCCGCCCGCCTGGTCGTGACGACGACCGACGGCCGACGGCTGGTCGAGACGGTCGAGGTCGCCCGGGGCGAGCCCGAGCGCCCCCTGAGCGACGCCGAGGTCGAGGCGAAGTTTCTCGACAACGTCGCCGATGCCCTCCCACCCGAGCGAGCCCGGGCGATCATCGAGGCAGTCAGGGCGCTCGACACGCTCCCGACCTGCGCGCCGCTGATGACGCGCCTGCGCGGGAGCTGAGCCATCGCCACGGCGAGCGAGGAGCACACCCACATGCGCCTCGCGCCGGGCTGCCATCGGCACGTCCCGCTCCCCGTCGACGCGCCGCTGTCGGACTTCGCGGCGATCGCCGAGC
>JBHOQZ010000135.1:0-1726 GCA_042408635.1 Chloroflexota bacterium | reverse complement strand
TTCGACTCGCTCGAGGTCGCCGAGGGGATCTCGCGCCACGCGCGCGAGGCCGGGGCGACGGTGCGCGTGCTCCTCGACCTGGACACCGGCAACGCGCGCACCGGCGTGCAGTCGGTCGAGGCGCTGGTCGAGCTGGCCCGCCGCGTCGCCGAGCTACCAGGGCTCGAGTACGAGGGCCTGTTCGTCTATCCCGGGCACCTCTCGCACGCTGGGGAGGAGCGGCCCACGCTGCTCGCCCGGCAGCGCGAGCTCGTGGACGAGGCGATCGCGCGGCTGACCGAGGTCGGGCTGCCGCCGCGCGTGGTCTCGGGCGGCACCACCCCCGCGGCCGAGGCGATGCACGAGCTGGGCAACGTGACCGAAATCCGGCCCGGCACGTACGTCTTCAACGACGTCAACACGACGACCACCGGCTACTGCGGCCTCGAGGACTGTGCGGGTAGCGTGCTGGTGACCGTGGTGAGCCGGCCGACGGCCGACCGCGCGATCATTGACGCGGGCTCGAAGACGTTCACGGCCGAGCCGGGCAAGCTTGGCGGGTTTGGCCACGTGCGCGAGTACCCGTCGGCGCGGCTGGTGAAGATGAACGAGGAGCACGGCTTCCTCGACCTGACCGCCTGCGATCCCTCGGCGCGACCACGGGTGGGCGAGCGGGTGCGGATCGTGCCGAACCACATCTGCTGCACCGTCAATCAATTTGAGGTGCTGACGGGCGTCCGGGGGGACAGGGTCGAGGTGGTCTGGCCGGTCGCCGCCCGCGGTAAGCTCCAGTAGCGGTGCGGCTCAACAGACGCTCTGCTGGTTGACCTGAAGCGCGCCCGTTAGGTGGCGTAGCTGGTTGAGCCCGCCGGGCTTGGGCAGGACGTGGTCGACGCCACGGGCGCGCGCCGTCTCGACGTCGAGGTCCGTTGTCGAGCCGGTGAGCAGGGCAATCGTCATGGTCGGGTTGGTTCGCTTCGCGCGCTCGGCCAGGTCGAGCCCGTTCAGGTTGGGCAGCATCAGGTCAGTCACGAGCAGGTCGGCGCTCAGGTTGCCGCTTTCGAGCTGCCTGATCGCCGCGACCGAGTCAGTGTAGCGGGTGACCCGGTGCCCCTCCTCCTCGAGCAGCGTCTCGAGCATCTCGGCGACCGAGGCGTCGTCGTCGACCACCAGGACGTTGAGGCTCTCCTGCCTGGCCGGGGACCGGCCGGCTGCCGGTGGGGCCGCGGCCGCGGGGCTGGGCAGGAAGGTCAGCGAGAAGGTGCTGCCGACTCCGACGGCGCTGTTGATGGTGAGCTCGCCCCGGTGCTGGGCGATGATCTGCCCCACCTGGCTGAGCCCGAGCCCGGAGCCGCGGCTGCCCTTGGTGGTGAAGAACCGGTCGAGGCAGCGCTGGCGCACCGCATCGGTCATGCCCACCCCGGTATCCTTGACGTGGCAGACGATGCGCCGGTCAGAGTCAGCGTCACCGGGCTGGAGCGTGCGCGTCTGGATCGTCAGCCGCCCACCCTCGGGCATTGCGTCGAGCGCGTTCAGGATCAGATTGATGAGCGCCTGCCGCAGCGCCGTCGGGTTGCCGAGGATCGGCGGCAGGTCGGGCAGGAGATCGAGCTCGACCGCGATCGCCTGTCCGGGCGCCCGGGTCGAGATGAGGGGGCGGGTCGTCTCGATTGCCTCGACGACCACGCCGTTGAGGTCGGACGGGCCCAGCAGCAAGACGGTCGTGGGCGCCTCGGCGCTGGCGAAG
>JBHOQZ010000131.1:0-6706 GCA_042408635.1 Chloroflexota bacterium | reverse complement strand
CCGGCCCGCTCATGACGTACCACGTCAGGCCGCGCCCGGCGGCCGGTTCGTGGCCGACCACCAGGCGCGGGCGATGGTTAGCTGCCGGAGTTGCTGCCGCAGGCAACGAGGACGCCCGGCTGATCCGGCGACCAGACGATGAGCACCGCGTGCGGCCCGCGCTGGAGCTCGTTGATGTCGATCGGGACGATCGTCTGCGACGTGCCGCCGGCCACCGGGTTGAAGTCGATCACCGCGGCGCCCGGGTTGAGGCAGGTGCCCTGCACGATGCGCGTCGCCAGCGGGCCCGAGGAGGCGCCCGCGAGCACCACCGTGACCTGCGTCTGCTGACCAACAGGGCTCAACGTCACAGTACCCTGGACGTCCGCGGGCTGGGTGCCCACCACCGGCAGCGTCACGGCCGGGGGCGGGATCGTCCCGGCCGCCACGGGCACACCGGCCGCCACCGGCACACCGGTCGCGTTCCCCTGGTTGTTCGGGAACGTCGTGCTCGGGCCGCCGATCGGGTTCGCGCCCACGGTCTGCCCACCGGAGGCGCCCGGGTTCACGGCCGCGCCGGTGTTGCCACCCGCGTTCACGCCGCCACCGGCGCCCGTCGTCATCGTCTCACCCGTGGACTCGACCGGGGTGCCGACGCCGGCCGGGACGGGCTGACCCTGGCCGGTCACGCCGGTGCCGGGCAGCACGGGCTGGCTGCTGCCGGGGAGCGCCGCCTGGCTGAGCGGGATGTTGCCGCAGGCGACGTACACGCTCACCAGCTCAGGCGCGAGGTGGACGTTGATCGCGTGCTCCTGCGACTGGATCGTGGCGATGTCGGCGTTGACCACGGTGGTCGAGGTGCCGTTGACGACATTGGCGAGGGTGAAGAGCGGAGCGGGGTTCAGGTTGTCGCAGGTGCCCTGGTGGATGTGGGCGGGGTGGTTGCCACCCGGTGGGGTGCCTATCAGATCGAGCACGACCTGCGTCTGCGGACCGAGTGCCGTCAATGTCGCCATATGCCAGAGATGCCGGAGTTGTTCTGCATCTCGATGGGAACGGTCACGCTCGTCTGTGCTCCGGCGCGCGGCGCGATCGGCGCCGCGAAGCCGAGCCCGAAGAGGAGCGCAGTCGCGGCGAGGATGCGGCCTTTCACGTTGGGTTCCTCCTGAGTACTCTCCCTGTCCTTGCAGAACCAGGTGCCGAGTCGACCGGCCCGGGGTCAACTCGCCCCTGCCGGCATCTCCACATGCTGGTGACGCAATCGGCGTGCCAGGAAGCCTTTGAATCGTCCTTCAATGTTACATATGTGTTCTTGGAGACGAAAGGTTGTTCTCCCCTTCGCCTGCCCCCTTCGCCCGCGCGCAGCAGCGGCAGCTCTACTCGCGACCGCTCCGCCATGTTTGATTTTTGTCGATGTATCGTCTAGAGTATGTCTATGTTGGGAGGGGCCGCAGCGCGGTGCCCGCCAGATCGATCCCGATCCCGAACGCAGTAGTCAACTCGAAAGGAGAGGCAACCCGGCATGCGTAGCTTCATTGGTTCGACCAGCCGCTCGGCGTTCCTCGCGCGCCTGCTCACCCTCAGCGTCCTCGGCGTCTGTCTACTCGCGCTTGGCGCGCCCGCGCCCACCGCGGCGCAAGCCCAGCGCGACATCGTCGACACGGCGGTCGCCGCGGGCAACTTCTCGACGCTCGCGCGCGCGCTCCAGGCCGCCGGCCTCGTCGACACGCTCAAGGGTCCCGGGCCGTTCACCGTCTTCGCGCCGACCGACGCCGCCTTTGCCAAGTTGCCGCAGGCCCAGCTCAACGCCCTGCTCAACAACCCGGCCCAGCTCCGCGCCGTCCTGACCTACCACGTCGTGCCCGGCCGGGTCACGGCGGCCGACGTGGTTCGCCTCTCGAATGCGCAGACGGTGCAGGGCGAGCGCATCGCGATCAACGTCACGGGCAACACCGTGCGCCTCAACAACAGCGCCGCCGTCACCCAGACCGACATTCGGGCGAGCAACGGCGTGATCCACGTGATCGACACCGTGCTGCTACCGCCGTCGCTCCAGCCCGGTCAGATGCCGCGCGCCGGGGAGGGTGACAACGTGGCGCTCCCGCTCGCGCTGGCCGTCGTCGCCGCGGCGTTCGTCGGCGGCGGCCTCGGGCTGCGCGCCGCCGCGCGCCGCGCCTAGCCCGGCCCATCGCTCACGTCCTCGCCTCCCAGCCCGCGCGGAGGGTCACCCCTCCCTCCGCGCGGGCTCGCTTGCCCGGGGCTGGGCCTGCGGGGAGCGAGCCTGCTGTCGCCTGCCGACCGGCATGCCCGCCGAGCAGAGAGCTGGGGCGGCTGGGCGACGGATCCGCCGCGCGCCACAGCGCCCGCGGCCAGCTCCGGCCCGGCTGGATCCGGCCGGCGACCGACAGCGGTTGCCAGGGCACGTATAATGGCGCCGCCGCCGCTGCGGCTGAGGAGAGAGCGATGAGCGAAACCCGTCTCTACGAGCTGCGCACCTACGTGGCTCACCCCGGCAAGTTCGAAGCGCTCCAAGCGCGCTTTCGCGACCATACTTGCACGCTGTTCCGCAAGCACGGCATGGAGATCATCGGCTTCTGGACGCCGACAGGGGCGGGCACCGAGCCGGATACGCTCATCTACCTGCTCGCCTTCCCCGACGCCGACACCTACCGCGCGAGCTGGGAGGCGTTCCGGGCCGATCCGGACTGGATCGCGGCACGCGACGCGAGCGAGCGCAACGGCAAGCTCGTCGCCCGGATCGAGTCGGTGCTGCTCGAGCCGACCGATTACTCGCCGCTGCGCTAGCCGGGACGGCCTCCGTTGAGCCAGCCCGGCCGACCCGACCCCGGCAGCACCGGCGCCACCGGGGACCCTCCCACCCCAACGCCCGACCGTGCTCGGCCGCCCGGCCGCCTGATCGCGGTCGAGGGGATCGACCAGAGCGGCAAGCAGACGCAGGTCGAGCGCCTCGCGGCGCGGCTGCGCGCAGCGGGTCTGCCGGTGCGGAGCTTGGCCTTCCCCGCCTATGAGACACCGGTCGGGCGGCTGCTGCGCGACTACCTCACCGGTTCGCCCGCGGCGAGCGAGCCCGGCCCCGAGCTGCGCCAGCTCCTGTTCGTGGCGAACCGCTGGGAGATCGAGCCGGCCATCCGCGCCGCGCTCGCGGCGGGCGAAACGGTCATCGTCGATCGCTACACCGGCTCCGGCTGCGCCTACGGGCGGGCGCAGGGGCTCGACGCCGCCTGGGTCGACGCGCTCGAGCGCGGCCTGCCTGAGCCCGACCTGGTGGCCCTGCTCGACCTGCCGCCGGCCGAGGCGTTCGCGCGCAAGCGTGCCGGCCGCGACCGCTACGAGGCCCAGGTGGAGCTGCTGGAGCGCAGCCGCGCCGCCTACCTGCGCCTGGCCGCCGACCGGGGCTGGCTCGTTCTCGACGCGACCGCCAGCATCGACGCCATTGCCGAGCGGCTCGGCGCCGCGGTGCTCGCGCTGCTGCGCGACAGCGGGAAGAGCGCCCCCTAACCCAGCAGGTCCCCCCAGGGATGTAGCCGCGCGCCGCGTGCGCCGCCGCCGCGGCCTCGCTGCCGCTCGCACCAGGAACGCCCTGCGCGGCGTGCCGACCGCTTCCCCCAGGATTGGGGGCAAGGGGGCAAGCCGCCACACCATCCCGGCCGGTCCCCCCAGCCTGGGGGGTTAGGGGGCCCGCTCCGCGCAGGCGTCGCGCCAGCGCGCCTCCCACTCCGAGGGGGGGTGTGTCGGGTTTGCCCGCGCCACCATCCAGTTGCCCCAGGGCACGACGCAGCCGGCCGCACGCAGGGCCGCCCGGTCGACGCGCTCGGAGTCGGCGCGCACGAGCAGGGTCGGCGCCAGGCGCTCGTAGCCCCACTGCGCGACCAGCTCGTCGTCGAGCGGCGCGTAGAGGTGCGCGACGACGTCGGGGCGGAGCGTGCCCAGGCTGTAGGCGTAGTCCCACTTGGTGTGGCCGGGCACGAACTCGTCGACCGGCCCGGACGGCCCTCTGGCGATGTGCAGGTCGTTCTTGCCGAGCAGGTCGATGTACCGGCGCGGGGCGTAGTACGGCGCCGTCCCGGCCCAGACCACGGCGATCGTCGCGTCGTCGCGCGTGGCCGCGCCGAGCGCGAGGGCGTAGCGGGTCTGGAGCTCGGCCACCGTCTGCCACCCCGGCCCGCTCGACCACCACGCCGACCACGGCGCGAGCGTCGATGCCGCCACGACCTGGACGAGCAGCGCCCCCGTCCAGAGAGCCGCGCTCCGGCCCGACCGGGTCGGCGGCGTGGCGCGTCGGAACCCGAGGCGGAAGCCGGCCGCCGCGCCGCCGTCGAAGCGTCGACCGGCCAGCACCAGCGTGGCGAAGCGCCAGAGCAGCAGACAGGGCAGCGCGAAGACCGCTGTCGCGGCGGTGAGCGCGAGGCGCAGCGGGAAGGCGACCTCCCGATCGACCCCGGTCACGCCCGCCGACCAGAGCGGGTCGGCGGCCGCCAGCGCCAGCCCCGCGAGCAGGAGGAGCAGGATCACCAGCGCACGCCCGGAGAGGGGCGTCAGACCGGCCGCCGATCCCGCACCGCCCGCCCCGAACAGCCCGACGCCTGTCAGGACGAACAGGAGGGGCAGGACCGCGGCCAGGTAGCGGTTGGCGAAGCGCAGGACCTCCCAGGCGTCACCGCCCACGTAGATCGAGTAGGCAGCCTGGGCCGCCACCAGCGCGAGGAGGAGCACGTGCCGCCGGTCGAGCGCGCCCGATCTCCACCGGGCCAGGAGGCCGACGGCCGCCACCGCGATCGGCGCGTAGAGCGGCACGATCAGGTTCTGCACCAGCGCCGCCAGCCCGCGCCCGAGCCGCGCCGCCAGGTCGATCCCGTCGACTTTCAGGTAGTAGGTGGCCGGTAGCGGCGCGCCGTAGTAGGCGAGGCGGAAGGCGGTGTGCGCGCCCAGCACCGCGGCCAGCGTGCCGAACAGGCCGAGCGCCGTCGCCCCACGCCGCTCGGCCCGCACGCCGAGCACGGCCGCGACCGCCACCAAGCCGCAGGGCACGAGCGCGTCGGTGCGCGTCAGCAGACCAAGGGCCAGGACCAGCGCCAGGAGCACCAGATCACGCCGGCTGAAGGCGCGCCACAGGCGCAGCGTGAGCAGCACCGCCAGGGCGACGAGGAGGGCCACCAGCCCCACCTCCATGCCCCGCAACGTCCAGTAGATGAGGGGATAGTTGACGGCGGTGAGCCAGGCTGCGAGCACGGCCCCGCCCGGCGCGGTGCCGCTGGGCTGCCCGGCGACCGCGGGCGCGGCCGCTGCGACCCCGCAGCCGATCCGATAGACGACCACGACCGTGGCCGCGAGCACCAGCGCGCCGACGAGCATCACCGCGGCGGGCGTCAGGCGCTCGGGCTGCGGCAGCCGGTGCACGGCCGCCATGATCAGGGTCCAGAGGAGGTTGGTGTACCCCTCGACCGGCTCGCCCACGTTCCAGACGAGCCCGTGCCCGCGCGCGAGGTTGCGCGCGTAGGTCATCGAGATCATCGCGTCGTCGAACAGGGTGAAGTAGGGGACGCCGTCCACGGTGAAGACGGTGCGGGCCGCGAAGAGCGCCGAGAGGAACAGGTTCGCCGCCACCGCCAGCCACACGGTCGGCCCGCTGAAGCACGCCCGGCCGGCCAGCGCCGATCCGTCCGATTGCCCGCTCAGCGCCGAGCCCGACCGCGCCGCCGGCCACCGCCCGTCGCGCAGGCTATCGGCGTCGGGGTCGGCCCGGGTGATAGTCGTCACGGCTCCTCTCGCTCACGCTCACGCCGTCGGCGCGCGGGTGGCGCCGGGGACCGACCAGCCGGGTGGCGCGCCGCACACCGCACCCGGCATCGTGACGCAGCCCATGCCCGATCACAATCACCTGATCGGGCTAGCCGGGCGTCGTGGGCGGCTACTCGGCGGGGATTGGGCCGGCGACCACGGTCCGGTTGCGGCCGGCGCGCTTAGCGGCGTAGAGGGCGGCATCGGCGGCGCGCAGGAGGGCGGCGGCGGTCGCGCCGTGCTGGGGGAAGGCGGCCACCCCGACCGAGATCGTGACCGGCCCCAGCGGCCGGTCGCGGTGGGTGATGGTCTGGCGCTCGACCAGCCCGCGCAGCTCCTCGGCCCGCTGCCGCGCGTGCTCGAGCGAGGTCTCCGGCAGGACGAGCACGAACTCCTCACCGCCGTAGCGGCAGGCGATGTCGCCGCCCCGCAGGTGCGTCTGGAGCAGCCGCCCGATCGTCGCCAGCACGCTGTCGCCCGCGTCGTGGCCGTGGAGATCGTTGAGGCGCTTGAAGCGGTCGGCGTCGAGCATCATCACGGCGAGCGGGGCATGGCTGCGCTCGGCGCGGCGCAACTCGCGGGCCAGCGTCTCCTCGAGGTAGCGGCGGTTGAACAGCCCGGTCAGCGGATCGCGGATCGACTGGTGCCGCAGCGTCGCCTGCAACTGCAGATTGGCGAGCGCCAGCGCGATGATCTCGACCGTGCGCGTCGCCAGTCGGGTCACCGCGTCGACCTGGGTGCGCTCGCCGCCGAGCGCCGGGCCGCTCAGGTGGAGGATGCCTAGCGTCTTGCCCTGGGCGAGCATCGGCACGCAGAGCGAGGGGACGGCGCCGGGCAAACCGGCGTGAGCGCAGGTGAGGCGACGGTCGCCTGTCTCGGCCAGGTGGGGGCGACCGAGCCGCAGTGCCCAGCAGTCATCGGGGCGAAA
>JBHOQZ010000125.1:0-1615 GCA_042408635.1 Chloroflexota bacterium | reverse complement strand
CGCGCGAGGGCACCCGCGTCGATCCCCGAGCCTTTCGTCACCATCACGACGAAGCGGGCCGTGCTGCGGGTACCCGACTCCGCCGGTTGCGGTGCGGCCAGCACGACCACGCCGCGCTTGCCTGGGCCGAGTCGCGCCTTGATGTCGTCGCCGAGCGCCTTCATCGCCGCCTCGTCGGCCGCCTCGCCCCGCCCACGGATGACCACCGTGTCGCCGATCTGCTCGGCCGAGGCGAGGAGCTGGTCGACCTGGCTGCGGCCGGCCCCGCTCTCCTTCTGCCGCAGCTCGCGGCGCAGCCGCTCGATTTCCCGCTGCAGCTCGACGATCCGCGCCTCGGGATCGTGGCTCCTGAGCTGGCGGCCGATCCGGTCGAGCTGCTCCAGCCGCTCGCGCACGTAGTCCTCGGCGTAGCGCCCGGTCAGTGCCTCGATCCGGCGCACGCCCGCCGCCGCGCTGCCCTCCGAGATGATCTTGAAGAAGCCGATCTCCCCCGTGCGCGCAACGTGTGTGCCGCCGCAGAGCTCGCGGCTGACACCGTCGACCTCGACCACGCGCACGCGATCACCGTAGCGGTCGCCGAAGAGCGCTGTGGCGCCGGCCGCGATCGCCTCGCGGTAGGGCATCTCCCGCCAGCAGACCGGCCGGTCCTCCCGAATCTCCTCGTTGACCAGGCGCTCGACCGCGACGATCTCTTCCGGCGTCAGCGGCTGCCCGTGCGAGAAGTCGAACCGAAGCCGGTCCGGCGCGACCAGCGAGCCGCGCTGGAGCGCGTGCGGCCCCAGCACCCGATGCAGGGCATCGTGCAAAAGGTGGGTGGCGGTGTGATTGCGCATGGTGTCGCGCCGCCGCTCGCCGTCGACGCTTGCAATCACACGCTGCCCGCGCTCGAGCCGTCCGCCCTCGACCCGACCGTAGTGCACGATCAGCTCGCCCGACCGGCGCGTGTCCTCGACCAGCACGACCGCCTGCGGGGAGCCGCCCTCGCCCGGCGCCACGATCCGGCCGCGGTCGCCCACCTGGCCGCCCGACTCGGCGTAGAACGGCGTGCGGTCGAGCACAACCGCGACCGCCTGGCCGTGGCTCGCCGCCTCCACCGGACGCCCGTCGACGAGCACGAGCTGCACGACGCTCTCGCTCTGGAGGCGGTCGTAGCCGACGAACTCGGTCGGCGGGATCCCCTCACCGAGTGCAGTCGGGCTGCCACCCGGTGCCACCTCAGCCCGGTGGAACTGGGAAGCTTCGCGCGCCATCTGGCGCTGGCGCTCCATGGCGGCATCGAAGCCGGCGCGGTCGACCGCGAGCCCCTCCCGCTCGGCGATCTCGACGGTGAGGTCGATCGGGAAACCGTAGGTGTCGTGGAGGCGGAACGCCTCGGCACCGGGGATAGTCGTCTCGCCGCGGGCGCGCACCGCCTCGATCACCTCGCCCAGCAGCTTGAGCCCGACCTCGAGCGTCTCGCCGAAGCGGCGCTCCTCCTGGCCGACCACATTCAGGATGTAGTCGCGGCGCTGGACGAGGTCGGGGTAGGCGTGGCCCATCAGGTCGATCACCGCGTTCGCGCTCTCGCGCAGGAAGCCGGTCTGCAGGCCGAGCAGCCGCCCGTGCCAGACCGCCC
>JBHOQZ010000124.1:0-9887 GCA_042408635.1 Chloroflexota bacterium | reverse complement strand
CGGCGGTGAGGGCGCTGATCACCGAGAGATGGTCGTGGCTGAGCGGCGACCGCAGGACCGGGGTCTCGCCCTGGGGTGCCCAGGTGCGCGTCAGGCCGGGGAGGAGCCGGAACCCGGACTCGTCGATCCAGACGAGGGTGCGTCCTTCGTCAACCGCCCCTTGTTGAGCGCCGGCCAGCGCTCCTCGCGCCAGGTCTGCACCGCCGCCGCATCGCGCTGGCTGGCGCGGCGCACCGGCTTCTGGACGCTCCACCCCAGCGCCCGCAGCAGCTTGCGCACGTGATCGGGGTGATAACGCACCCCGACCTGGCGCTGGATCACCGCCGCCACGCGTCTGGTCGTCCAGACCGCGCCCACGAACCCAAAGTGCTCAGCGCCTTTGCGCAGCAAGTCGGGCAACTGGGCGCGTTGCGCCGCACTCAGCTTCGGCGTCGGTCCCGGCACCGGTCGCGCGCGCAGCGCCTCACCGCCGCCGTCACGCCCACGTTTCACCCACTGACTGACCGCGCCTTCGGTCACGCCCAGCGCCGCGGCGATCTGGCGCTGGCTCCACCCTTGCTGCTTCAAGACCCAGGCGCGCTGTCGCCGCTCTTCGCGCCAATCCCGGGGGGTCTTGCTCCTCGTCGTCTCCATGGCCGACCCGACCGCAGACTCCGTGCCAGCTTTACGTCCTTACGCCGCCGTCAGTAAGTCCTTGAGGTCGTGGGTGGCAGAGAAGAACCGTACTCCACCTTTGACGACACGCCCAACTGCGTTTCGCCGCTCCATTTCCGCCCAGACCTCGTCGACAGTTCGCCTCCCAAGCCAGTCCGGCATCCCCTCGTCCCCCGTCGATAACCGCTGGAGGATAGGGCCAGGCAACCTATGCACCCATCCCTTAGCCGCATCGTACTACTCCTGGTCGGTTGCATCGTTAGGCGCGCGCTGGCTGAGGTGAGCACTCGAACCGGGCTGAGCCGTCTCAGGTTGGCTCTGCAGAGCGCAGACGTGATTCGGCTACACTGCTTCAGCACGCAACGGGATCGGGTTCGGTGGTTCTACTCAGGTGGGGGAAGGGTGGGGCAGGAACGTTGCTCCCCGGCCTTTGGGGAGGTCGGCGCTGTTCCGGGGGCGGGCCGCGCGCGGTATACTCGAACGGCTTCCACTGGACAATGGGGCAGACTCGGCCGCCCGACTGGCAGCGGGCGGGGAAGGTGACGGGATAGGCGCGAGATGTGCGGAATCGTGGGCTATGTCGGGCGGCGCGAGGCGACGCCGATCGTGATCGAGGGGCTGCGCCGCCTGGAGTACCGCGGCTATGACTCGGCCGGGGTGGCAATCCTCCAGTCGGACTGCGAGGCCGAGCGCGGCAAGCGCTTCACCATCCAGGTCCGCCGCGACGCCGGCAAGCTCCTGAACCTCGAGCGCGCCGTGCGCGAGGCGCCCACCTCGGGCACGATCGGTATCGGCCACACGCGCTGGGCCACCCACGGCAAGCCGAGCGAGCGCAACGCCCACCCCCATCGGGACTGCACCGGCGAGATCGTCGTCATCCAGAACGGCATCGTCGAGAACTATGTCCCGCTCAAGCAGCGATTGCTCGCCCAGGGCCACCGCTTCGCCTCCGAGACCGACACCGAGGTGATCGTCCA
Source organism: Chloroflexota bacterium (assembly GCA_042408635.1). GTDB lineage: Bacteria > Chloroflexota > UBA6077 > FW602-bin22 > JBHOQZ01 > JBHOQZ01. Next base: position 8,256 of record JBHOQZ010000124.1, on the reverse strand, counting down.
CCTCGTCGAGCACTACTACTTCGGCGGCGCCCACGCGAGGGCCGCACCGGCTCGGCCGGTGCGGCCGTTCCCCGAGGCGGTGCGCCTCGCGCTCCAGGAGCTGGAGGGCGCGCACGCGATCGTCGTCTTGACGGCGCGCGAGCCGGGCACGCTGGTGGCGGCGCGGCTCGGCCACGCGGGCGGGGTGGCCATCGGCTACGGCGAGGGCGAGATGTTCGTCGCCTCGGACGTGCCGGCGGTGCTCGAGCACACGCGCCGCTTCGTCTTCCTGGGCAACCGGGAGCTGGCGGTGGTGACGGCGGGGGGCGCCTCCTACCTCCACCTCGACGGCCGCTCGCTCGACGTCGAGAAGGCGGGCCAGGTCCAGACGATCACCTGGGACGCCCAGGCGGCGGCGAAGGGCGGCTACAAGCACTTCATGCTCAAGGAGATCTACGAGCAGCCGCGCACGCTGACCGACACGCTGCGCGGGCGGCTCCGGCTCGATCCGCCGGGCGTGCGCTTCGAGGAGCTGGAGGGGACGCTCGCCGGCGAGTCGGACGCCGGGGCGTTTCGCCTGACGGATGAGGTGCTGCGGCGCTTCGACCGCTGCCTCCTGGTTGCCTGCGGCACCGCCTGGCACGCCGGCCTGGTCGGCAAGTTCCTGATCGAGAACCTCGCCCGCCTGCCGGTCGAGGTCGACTACGCCGATGAGTTCCGCTACCGCGACCCGGTGATCGACGAGCGCACGCTGGTGATCCCGATCACGCAGTCCGGCGAGACGGTGGATGTGCTCGTCTCGATGGAGGAGGCGAAGCGGCGCGGCGCGACGTTGCTCGGCATCGTCAACGTCGTCGGCTCGGCGGCCAGCCGCGAGGCGCATGGGGTGATCTACACGCACTGCGGCCCCGAGATCGGCGTCGCCTCGACCAAGGCGTTCACCTCGCAGCTCGCGGCGCTGGCGATGCTGGCGATCCGGCTCGGGCTGGCGCGTGGGACGCTGGCCGAGGGGACGGTGCGCGAGCTGGTGCAGGACCTCTCGCGCCTGCCCGAGCTGATCGGCTCACTCCTCGATGAGGGCGCCGAGGCGCGCTACCAGCGGCTGGCGGCGCGCTACTACCAGCGCAACGACTTCCTCTACCTCGGGCGCGGCATCAACTACCCGATCGCGCTCGAGGGCGCGCTGAAGCTCAAGGAGATCAGCTACATCCACGCCGAGGGGTATCCGGCCGGCGAGATGAAGCACGGGCCGATCGCGCTGATCGAGGCGGGCTTCCCGGTCGTGGCGATCGCGGTGCAGGACCGCGTCTACGACAAGATGCTCAGCCAGATCGAGCAGGTGCGGGCGCGCGACGGCAGTGTGATCGCGCTGGCGACGGTGGGCGACGAGCTGATCGAGTCGAAGGCGGACGACGTCATCTGGCTGCCGCGGGTGCACGACCTCTTGATGCCGGTCCTGACGGCGATCCCGATGCAGTTGATCGCCTACCACATCGGCGTGCGTCGTGGCTGCGACGTCGACCAGCCGCGTAACCTCGCCAAGTCCGTCACCGTCGAGTAGCCAGGCCGAGTCTCAGGCGCTGCCTAGGTCCGCGGGTAGATCGGCGTGCCCCGGCCCTCGCATCGACGATCACTAGGCATCCTCAGCTCGCTCAGAGCGACGCGTCGCGCAGGGCTGCGCCGATCCGGCCGAGACGGGGAGGCGGGCGGCACAGTCTGCCGTCTGCCGCCGGCCCGCCCCCACGTGCCTGTCTGCCGGCCGGCAGCCGTCGCGGGACGACCTCTGCCCGGTGCGCTTCGCGGCGGGGCGGCCGCAGCGTGGTACCGGTCCGGCGGCGAACCGGGGGTGTGGCAGGCGACGTGCGGCCGCCCGGCGTAGTACGCTGGAGGGGCCACGGCTCGCCGCGCGGGTCGAGCCCGACGATGGGGGTGTCTGGCTGTGAAGTACTACGTGCTGCTCTACGAGGCGGCCGACAACGTCCAAGCGCGGGCGCCGGCGCACTTCCCCGCCCACCGCGCTCGGCTCGACGAGTTCCACGCCCAGGGTACGCTGCGGATGTTTGGCACCTTCGGGAACCCGCAGACCGAGGGCTCGATGGCGATCTTCACCACGCACGAGGCGGCAGAGGAGTGCGTCCGGAGCGACCCGTTCGTCCTCAACGGCGTCGTCCGCGGCTGGCAGATCCGCGAGTGGAATCAGCTCTTCACCGACCCGTGACGACCGCCGAGTCGCCGAGGAGCGGGTCTGCCCCACGCGGAGCAGAGCCTGCCCCGTCGCCACCGGGGTTCGAGTCCCGCGCGGCGCGCCGAGGCTCGCGCGTGGTATAACACAGCCGCTATCAGGCGCGGTGCAGGAACGTCGGGTGCCCATGGGGGATCGGGTGATGCCGGCCGAGCGGTGTGAGGTGGCGATCCTCGGGGCCGGGCTGGGCGGGCTCGGGCTGGCGGCGCGGCTGAAGGCTGCCGGCCGGGACGCGTTCGTCGTCTTCGAACAGGCGGACCGTATCGGCGGCACCTGGCGCGACAACACCTATCCTGGCTGCGCCTGCGACATCCCGAGCCACCTCTACTGGTTCTCGTTCGACCTGCAGCCCGACTGGAGCCGCCTCTTCCCGTCGCAGCCCGAGATCCTGCGCGAGATCGAGCGGTTCGTCGAGCGCCACGCGCTGGCCGACCGGATCCGGCTGGGCACGCAGGTGACGCGCGCCGTCTGGGACGAGGATCGCGCGCGCTGGCGCGTCGCGACCGCCGCGGGGGAGGTGGCCGAGGCGCGGGTGCTGGTGGCGGCCTGCGGCCAGCTCAACCGACCGCGCCTGCCCGAGATCGCGGGGCGCGACCGCTTCGCCGGCGTGGCGTTCCATACGGCCCGCTGGCGTGGCGACGTCGAACTGACCGGGAAGCGCGTCGCCTGCATCGGCAACGGGGCGAGCGCCGTCCAGATCATCCCCGAGATCGCGCCGCGGGTCGCTCACCTGACGGTGTTCCAGCGCTCGGCCAGCTACGTGGTGCCGCGCGGGGATCGCGCCTACGCGGCGGCCGAGCGCGCGCTGTTCGCGACCGATCCGGTGGCGCGCCGGGCGAGCCGCGAGACGATGTACCGCTACTACGAGGATCGGCACGCCGCGATGCGGCTGGGCTCGGCCAAGGCGGCGGAGGTGACCGCGATCGCGCGCGGCCACCTCGAGGCGCAGGTGGCCGATCCGGTGCTGCGCGCGCGGCTCTGGCCCGACTACCCGATCGGCTGCAAGCGCATCCTGATCTCGGACGACTTCTACCCCGCGCTCCAGCGCCCCAACGTGGAGCTGGTGACCGAACGCATCGCGCGGATCGAGCCCGCCGGGATCAGGACGGCCGACGGCCGTCTGCACGAGCTGGACGTCATCATCTACGCGACGGGCTTCGAGACGACGGCGTTCCTCGGCCCGTTGGAGGTGGTCGGCCGCGGCGGCCTGCGGCTGGCCGAGGCGTGGCGCGACGGCCCGCGCGCCTACCTGGGGCTGACGGTGACGGGCTTCCCGAACTTCTTGATGCTCTACGGCCCGAACACGAACCTCGGCCACAATTCGATCATCGCCATGCTCGAGTGCCAGTACGACTACATCCTCCAGGCACTCGAGCTGCTGGAGGCGCGCGGCGCGAACGCGCTCGAGGTGCGGGCCGAGGCGCTGGAACGATTCAACCGCGAGCTCCAGGCGGAGCTACGCGGCAGCGCCTGGGCCGCCGGCTGCGGGAGCTGGTATAAGACCGCCGACGGCCGGATCACGAACAACTGGCCCGGCAGCGTCGAGGACTACCGCGCCCGCACCGCCCGTCTCGCCCTCGCCGACTACGACCTCCTTCAGCCCGCCGTCCCCGCCTGGCCCGGCGCAGCGCCACGGCAGCGCTAGTGGCAGGTGTGCACCCCCCCGGTTCAGTGCCCGCTGCCGGCGAGGTTGAGCCCGACGACGCCCGCCACAATCAGCGCGATCGAGAGAAGCTTAAGCGCTGTGATCGCCTCGCCGAACACGGCGATCCCGATCAGGGCGATGGCGGCGGTGCCGACACCGGCCCAGATGGCGTAGGCTAGGCTCAGGTCGATGTGCTCGATCGCGAGCGTGAGTGCCCCGAAGCAGAGCAGGTAGAAGACGCCGACGCCGACCGACGGCCAGAGCTGCGTAAAGCCCTGCGAGAGCTTCATGCAGGTGGTGCCCGCGATCTCGAGCACGATCGCAGTCAGCAGCCAGACCCAGCCCATTACGCACGCACCTCCCCCGCGCTCGGCGCCCCGCACCCCGGCTCGCCGGCGCGGGCTCGCCCGGGGAAGCCCGGCTCATCGGCGCCGGTGCTGCGCGCTCGTGCCCCACTTCCCGGATCACCCGGCAGTCTCCTCCCATCGGCCTGCGGAACCGGTTGGTGCTCGCCGCATGTAGGCGTGTGCCCACCCGCGCTCCCGGCCGAGTCGAGTGGTGGAAGGGTCAGTGGCTCGGACGACGGGACGGACGGCAGCGACCCGGGCGGTCGCCCCGTGCCGCTGGCGAGGGCAAGCAGCAGCGCGACCGCACGTTCGCGCAGCGCTCCGCGCGGCGGTGCCAGGTCGAACAGCTCGGCGATCCACAGACCATCCATGGCGAGCCGCACAACCGTGCCGACCGCCGGATCGACGCCGTCGCGCATAGCCGCGGCCTGCCACTCCGCTGCGGCGGCACGTACCGGCGCCAGCAGATCGGGGTCGGTGGCGATCCCGGCAAGGAGCGCCTCGAGCGCCTCGGCTGACACGTCGCAGACCTGAGCCGAGGCGCGGATGTAGGCCCGCAGCCAGCGCCCGGTCGACTCCGGTTCGGGATCGGCCACCAGCGCCCGCGCATGGTCCTGCCCGAAGCGGGCGAGCAGGTCATCGATCATGGCGCTGACCAGCGCTCTCTTGCTCGGGAAGTGGTAGAGGAGGCCACCCTTGCTCACGCCGGCTTCGCGCGCGACGGCGTCGAGCGTGAGCGCCGCCGGGCCCTCCCGCCGCACTACCTGCGCCGACGCACGCAACACCCGCGCCCGAACGTTCCTCCCGCGCAGTGCCATAACCCCCTATCTCGGCAGTCCCGCAAACTCAGCGGATATAGTATACCGTCCGGACGGGAAAGTCAAGCCGCTGGAAACGCGCTGGGGGCTGCCCCGCCTTCGAACGGGTGTGGTGGCTCGCAACGGGTGGTCCGCACCCGTCGGGCGCTGGCGGACGCCGAGGTGCGTCGCCTCCCACGTCACCTCAGCCCCCGCTTGCAGCCGGCCGCGTGTGACGCCCGCGACGGCGCGCTCACGGGTGTGCGCGGTCGAACGCGTGTGGACGTTCACGTCGCTCACGAGGTCGAAGCAGCCTATAGACTGGTCGTTTCGGGGTGGACAAACGTGCGTGGACGTCGACGTCGCGCATGAGGACGAAGCAGAGCGCAATCGGGGCGCGGATGCGGGTCACGATGCGGATGCGGGGCACGGCGGTTGCCTCCCTACCCGCCCACCTGAAGGGCACGGTGGGCGGAGGCGGGGCCGAAGATGACGACGTTGCCGGCGTCGTAGGCGACGCCGAGCGCGGCGGCGAAGCGCTCGTAGCGGGCGTCGTCCAACTCGCCGTAGATCTGCCGCTCCACCTCGCCGTAGACGACGTACTCGACCTGGTGGCGGGCGAGCAGCTCGGGCAGCGCGTCGGGGTCGCTCTGGCGAAAGATCGCGTCGACGGCGGCCGCGCGCTCCCCGTAGACCGGCAGCGGTCCGCGGTAGTGCAGGTGCCGGTCGACCCAGGCGAGGAGCGTCGGCAGGCCGGTGTTCGAGGCGACACGCCCGTGATACGCTTCGTGGACCTCGCCGCGCGCCTCGAGCGTGCGCGGCGCGCCGGAGACCGTGCGCCGCAGCCAGTTGATCGCGGCGGCATCGCCGGGGTGCTCCTGGCGCAGCCAGCGGTTGCCGTCCAGCGTCGGCGGCTGCGCGAAGCGGGCCGGGTTCCAGAGCAGCGCCGGCACGGTGTAGAGCAGTCCCCCGATCAGCCCGAACGCCACGGCACCGGTCCAGGCCGCCCGTACCAGCCGGCGGATCGGTGCCCCGCCTGCCCGTGCAGGGGAGGCGGCCACTCGGGGCCGGTGACCCGCGAAATCAAAATCAGGGGTCGATTGGCCGCCCACCGCGACGATGGCATAGGCGGCGGCGCAGGCGAGCAGTGGCCACGCCTCGTAGTAGAGCTTGAAGACCGTGTTGAGGCGCGTGCCGACCACGTCGTTGACGAAGACGACCTCGCAGGTCGCGATCAGCAGGAGCGCCGTCCCGGCCAGCGTGAGCGTCCAGAGCCGGCCGGGCGCGCCCTCGCCGGCACCGACGCTGCCAGCCCTGGCGCTCGCCCAGGTCGGGGTTCCAGTACGGTGGGTGGTATCGCCCTCGCTGGCGCCGAGTCCGCCGTCCCTGGCGCACGCTGGTGCCCGGTCGGCTGGTGGGGAGCCACCACCCGCGATCCCCGGCCGGCCGGGCGACGCGCAGGGGTCGGCGTGGGTGGGTCCGGGCTCAGGGTCGGCCGGGACGAGCACGGCGGCGAGCGCGAGCCCGAGCAGAACGAGCAGCCCGGCCAGCACCGGTGCGCCGATCAGCAGCGCGACCAGGCCGCCCAGCAGCCCCAGACCAAGCCCCGCCACGGACCATGGCATCGACCTGGCCGTGCAGGCGAGGCCGCACCGGCGCAGCGCGGGCCACGCGCCACGCTGCCAGGCCGCCAGCGCGATCAGCGACGCCACCGGCACGAGGAACTGCCCCCAGTAGAGCAGGAACTGCACGGGGCGGGTGCGGATCAGCACCGGCAGGAGCGCCAGCGGCGGCGGCCGCAGCACCAGGTAGAACGGCAGGTAGAGGAGCGTCCCGGCGACGAGCAGCCCGGCGGCCAGCGCCAGCGCCCGGCCGAGCGCGAACCGCTCACGATCGCGCACCGCGCGCACGAGCCGCGCCGCCGCCAACAGCGCCACCGCGCTCGGGAAGTCCCACGAGTTGAGCGTGCCGAGCGAGCCGACGAGCACGGCGGCCAGCCCGGCCAGGAGCGGCCGGCAGCGGAGCCAGCCAAGGCCGGGCGCGGCCGGCGCGGCCACGAGCGCCAGCCCGAGCGCCGCCACCGTCAGGAAGACGGGCGAGGCCATGATGTGCGGGTGGAGGTCGCCGACGAGGTAGCTGTAGAGCGGGAAGTCGTTGAGCACTGGGTAGACCAGGCCGGTGGCGGGCTCGAGATCGGAGATGACGCGGCTCGCCCGCGCCCACCAGACGAAGTTCGGGTCGTCCGGCTCGGCGGTAAGCTGCGTCACGGCGACGTAGTCGAGCAGCGGAGCCGGCGCCAGCCCGCGACCCTTCAGCAGCTCGAGATACCCCTCGAGGTTCCCGATCAGCGCCACCAGCACCGCCGCCAGCGCGCCACCGACCAGCGCGAGGCGGGTGGGCGCCCCGCTGGAGGCCGGCTGCTCTGCGCCTGCTTCACCGGTCGTCCGGTGGGCTGCCGGCGCGAAGGAGCGCGGGGTCGGCTCGTCAGAGCGGTGGACGTGTGCTCGCGATCGCGCGCCCTCCGGCCGCCCGGGGGTGACCCCCCAGGCTGAGGGTGCAAAGCCCCCTCTGGGGGCTGGGACGTACATCATCTCAGCCCGCTTCAGCGGGCTTCGCAGGGTCAGCGCGGGGCTCCAGCCGCACGCGGTGGCCGCCGCACCCGGTTCGCTCTCGCCATTCTCGGGTGGGGGTGCTGCGCCGATTAGGCAGGCGCGGCCAAGCGCGACGAGGTTCGCGCCGAGGCTGAAGGCTCCCGCGACCAGCAACCCGAACAGGGTGGCCGAGCCGAGGTTGAAGCCGAAGGCGGTCGGCACGCCGGTCAGCTTGCAGAGCAGGCCGATCAGGAACGAGCCGAAGTAGTAGTTCACCGGGTAGCCGGCCAGCCACGGGTCCTCCGGCGGCAGCGCCTCCCCGCGCACCATGGTGTTGAGCAGCAGGAACCCCTGCGGCTTCTCGCTGCCGACGATGTCGGGGCTGTAGGCGCGCACGAGCGCCATCGCCAGGAACCCGGCCAGCCAGGCTACCTCACCCGCGCGGAACAGGACCGGCCCGCGCCGCAGCCAGGCGAACGCCTCGCGGCGGCGTTCGTCGTCGCGCCAGGCGAGCGCGGCCAGCAGGGCGACGGCAGCAGCGACCGTCCAGCCGGTGACGGGGACGAGCCGCAGGTGGCCGAGGAGCCAGACCGCCCAGCCGACCGCGACGAGGCCGACCGGCCGCGCGAAGACGCCGCCCCGGTCGGCCAGCGGC
>JBHOQZ010000120.1:0-1686 GCA_042408635.1 Chloroflexota bacterium | reverse complement strand
CGGCGGTGGCGCCTGCCGCCAACCCGCCCGCCGCCCCGGGCGCGGCTGTCCCCGGCACCGCCCCGCCACGACCGCAGCCGGTGGCCGACGGCGTGCAGGTCAAGCTCAACCGCACCGTGCCCTAACTCGGGCGGCGGCGTGCCGCCCGACCCGAGCGGGGCGAGCGCCGGCAACGTCATCGTGACGACCGTCAACTCGAACATGGTCTTCTCGACCAACGGCGGCAGCACATGGACGACGATCAACCCGACGACGCTCTTCCCGAACAGCGTCGACGGCGGCTTCTGCTGCGATCAGCTCGTCCACTACTCGCCGGTGATCGACCGCTTCATCTGGGTGCTCCAGTACTGGCGCAGCGGCGCCAACCAGGGCACCGCCGGTGCCGGCGAGGGCCGCTACCGCGTGGCGGTCGCCAGCCCCGACGCGATCCGCAACTGCGCCGGCCAGTGCTGGACGTACTGGGATCTGACGGCCGGCGGCGTCTTCGGGTTGCGCAGCCAGTGGTTCGACTACCCGGACCTGGCGCTTGGTGCCCGCAACGCCTACCTCACCGCCGACATCAACCTCACAACCTATGGTCCGACCGGAGCCCCCGTCCCCGGCTTCAACAACCAGGGCGTGATCGTCATCCGCATGCCGCTCGAGGAGCTGCGCACCGGCTCGACGCTGCACATGCGCTTCTTCACGCGCAACCCACCCCTGGTGTTGATCCGGGCGACCCAGAACACCGGCTCGCGCGCCTTCTTCGCCCACCACAACTCGACCAGCCAGGTGCGTGTCATCCGCTGGGACGAGAGCTCGACCACCTACTACTGGAACGACATCAACGTCGCGAGCTGGAACTCGGGGCTGACCGCCGCCAACACGCCCGACGGCGTCAACTTCCTGGCGTTCGGCTTCCCCGGCAACGGCATCCTGGGCGCCACGCGGGTGCGGGCGCGCGGCGAGCTCTGGTATGCCTGGAACTCAGCCGGCGATCCCGCCAACCGGCCGGGCGGTCAGCGCTACCCCAACACCTATATCGAGGTCGTGCGCATCAACGACCAGAGCATGGGGGTGATCAACCAGTACGCCGTCTGGAACCGCGACCACGCCTTCGCCTACCCAGCGCTCATCACCAACGCCGACAGCGACGTCGGCATGTCGTTCGTCTGGGGCGGCGGCACCTTCTACGCCAACCACGGCGTCGCACTGCTCGCCAACACCGCCCCGGCCGATGCCGTGGCGACGGCGTTCAGCAACGTCGGCGGACCCGCCCGCTGGGGCGACTACCTCAGCCTGCGCCGCCACGGCGCCGAGCGCTCGCTCAGCCCCCGGCTCTTCTCGACCCTTGGCTACGTCAACCGGTCGACCACCACGGGCTCGACCGTCGAGCCGCACTTCGTCATCTTCGGCCGCCAGTCCGTGCCCTATCCCTAGCCAGGCGAGCGCCCCCGGACGTTGACGAATTCGCGGTTCGCGCTGAAGGAGAAGAGCCCGATGAGCCTCGCATCAGGCAGACAGGATCCGACCCGTCGCCCCACCCGCAGTCGCTCCCACGCCGCGTCGTGGCCGGCGCGCCTCGTGACGGGGCGCCGACCGGCGACTCTGCTCGCCCTCGTCCTGCTCCTCTGCCTCGTCGCGGCGGGCCAGGCCACGCTCGGGGCGCCGGTGCCGCCCTGGCGGAGCGACGTCGACGGCGGCGCC
>JBHOQZ010000119.1:0-5394 GCA_042408635.1 Chloroflexota bacterium | reverse complement strand
GGCCCGGCGCGCCGCGCCCGCGCTCGCCCGGAACAGGCTGGCGTGGAGCGGCGTCCAGCGGAAGCCGTAGGCGGCGCGGAGCGCGGGCGGCAGCAGCCCGGCCGTGACCAGCCCATACGGCGCGCGGACCGGCAGATCGAGCAGCCCAGCCAACCCGGCGTCCCCCTCGAGCAGGTCGCGCGCGAGCTGCCGCGCGGTCGGCCCGACCGCGATCCGCGGCCCGGCCAGCATGCCGTCCAGGTAGGCGGCAAGCTGCGCCGTGTCGCCGGGGAGCCGCTCGGCGGCCACGCCTAGCAGCGGGCCGATCCAACGCACCTCGGCGCAGTAGCGGTCCTTCTCCTCGCGGCTGAGCGGGCCGACGAACGCCTCGTAGGTGCGCAGGTTGACGTCGAGCAACGTCGCGTGGACCCAGGTCAGGAGCTCGGGATCGCGCGCCGAGTAGGGCGTGCCGGCCGGGAAAGCGCCGACGCCCATCCGCAGGTAGCCGTTGACGCGGCCGTGGATCGCGTCGATGGCGCGGGCGACGCGCGTCGCCTCCTCGAGCGAGCCGTAGGTGAGGGTGAGCATGGCGCCCAGCGTGTGGCGGAAACGGGCCAGGCGCTGGCGCGGGGAGGTGCGGAAGCTGCTGTGGTCGGCCACGCCCTGGGCGACGAGCGGGTGCGCGAACTGCAACAGCACCGCCGCGCCCCAGCCGAGCACGACGACACGCTCCCCGTTGACCCGCCACGCCACTGGCAGCCCTGCCGCCGACCCGGCAGCCCGCCTCTCCGCCCCCATCTCCATGTCGCCTCACCGCTGATGCGCCGACGCGCTCCCGCGAGTCTAGCACCAGCGCGCGGCCGCCTGCCAGCGGCCGGTCGACGGGGGTTACGGGAGCGGCGCTGACCCGCCGGGGATGTGGGAGTGGCGCTGACCCGTCCCCGGCGCCATCATCACGGTCACGCGCGCGGCTGGCATCAACGCCCCTCCGGCCGGGCGGGTCGGCCGGGGAGGTAGGCCCTGGGCATGATGCAGCGCATCGAGTAGTGGCTGACCTGCGCCTGGCCGGGCCGGGCGTGGCCCACCGCGCCCACCAGCAGGTACGCCTCGTGCCGGCTCAGGCCCGTCAGCTCCTCCAGCCAGAGGATCATCTCGCGCAGCGCGAGCCGCAGCGCCTCCTCCAGCGGCGTCGCGACCGCCACCGCCACCAGCGCGTCCGGCGTTTCGACGCGCGGCCAGGTCATCACCGGGCTGCGCCCCGGGCGGACCTCGCAGCTCAGCGTCACCTCGCTGCGCATCTCGACCTGGCCGATCTCGCCGTCGGCCTGCACGGCGTGGCAGTCGCCGAGCGCCGGCAGCGCGCCCTCGACCTCGACCGGCAGATGGACGGTGCTGCCGGGGCCGATCTCGGGCACGTCGAGGTTGCCGCCGTGGCGCCCCATCCCGGCCGAGAGGATCGCCTCGACCGCCGGCGCCGTCCCGTTCGTGCCGATCACCGGCCGCACCGGCACCCGGACGCCGTGGTCGAGCAGCACATGCCCGTCGCGGATGTCGCGCAGGACGGTGCTCGGCTGGTCGAAGAACTCCTCCAGGTGGAACCGCCAGGGCCAGTACTCCTGGTAGCCGAGCGTGTCGCACGTCTGCTGGTGGATGTGGACCAGGAGGGTATCGCCCGGCCGGGCGCCCTCCACGTCGATCGGCCCCGTGACCGGGTTGCCGACGTAGCCGCGCCAGCGCACCGCCCAAAGCGCCTCGGGCGTCGTCGCTGCCGGGGTGCGCGTCAGCCCGCCGCGAGAATTCTCCGTCTCGACGACGATCCGCTCGCCCGGATGCACCCCACCTGCAAGCGAGTACCCGACCGGCGGTGCGCGCCGGTCGAAGACGCCCGTCAGCCTGTCACGCGTGATCCGCTGCATGCGATCCACCCCGGTCGCGGGACGACCGGTGCCCCGCTGGCCCCGCTCTCCAGCGGCTACCGACGTGGCGCCCAACGCTGCGCCGATCTGGGGAGGTTGGCGCCGCTGAGCCGCTCGAACACCTCGGCCGTGGCGCCCGACGCCCGACGTTGCTTCCCGCCGCGGGGAGGATAGCTCCTGGCCGCGCACCGTGCGGCTCGCCGCGCGGCGCGTGCTACGATGAAGGGTATTCCGCCGGCGCGCCGGGGCGCGAACCGGACCCCGCCCGGGACAGCGGGCCGCCGTGAGGTGGCGAGTACCTGCGCGCGGCCGGGCAGAGCGTGGGTCGTGACCCGGCCGGGGTGTGGCTGCCCGCGCTCCGCCTGCCTTCGGAGCGCGGGCAGCGGTTGGACCCCGGGCGATCAGCGCGACATCGGGGTACCACAGCCGCTCCCGGTCCTCACCGAGTGCCGGCGGTCCAGGCAGGGGCGGGCAGTGTGCTCCGGCCGGGGTGCCGCCGGGTGGCCGCCGGCGCCCGAGGTCGAGGGCGGGCGGAGAGCGGCAGCCGCGGCCGGTCGAGCCGGTGCCGCCGGGTCGGTGACCAGGGCGAGGGGTCGAAGGGAGAGCGACGGTCGTGCGGCAGGTCGGGCAGGAGGCAAAAGCGCGGGAGTACGCGGCGCTGCGGCGGCGGCACTGGCTGCTGCGGCTCGTGCTCTCGGGTGCCCTGCTCGCGGTGGTCGCGCTCGGCGGGTCGGCCGTCTGGCTGCGCGAGCGGCTCGAGGCGACCGGGTTGCCCGAGCCAGTCATGGTCTTTCTCTATTTCGCCGTCGGGCTCGTCGCCTACGAGCTGGCGCTCCTGCCGCTCAGCTACCAGGGGGGGTACGTCCTGCCGCGTCGCTACGGGATGTCACACCAGCCCCTCGCCGGCTGGGTCAGGGACCGGCTCAAGGGCACGGCGCTCCTGCTCGGGCTCGGCGGCGCGCTGGTGGTGGCGCTCAATACGCTGATGCGGCTCGACCCGGCGGGCTGGTGGCTGCCGGCGGGGCTCGGGCTTCTCCTGGTAACGGTGGTGCTGGCGAACCTGGCGCCGGTGCTGCTGGTGCCGATCTTCTATCGCCTGGAGCCGATCGAGGACGCCGCGCTGGTCGGGCGGCTGACGCGCCTGGCCGAGCGGGCGGGCGCGCGCGTGCGCGGCGTCTACCGCATCCGGTTCAGCGACCGCACACGGGCGGCCAACGCCGCCCTGATGGGCCTCGGCAACACCCGCCGGATCGTGCTCAGCGACACCATGCTCAACTCCTACACGCCCGACGAGATCGAGACGGTGATCGCGCACGAGCTGGCGCACCACGTCCACGCCGACATCCCGGTCGGCATCCTCTGGCAGTCGGCGCTGACGCTGCTGGGCTTCTGGCTCACGGCGCGCGTGCTCCTCTGGGCCGGGCCGCCATTGGGGCTCAGGGGGCCGGGCGATCCGGCGGCGCTGCCGCTGGTGGCACTCGTTATGGGCCTCTACGGGCTAGTGACCACCCCGATCGGCAACAGCATCGTGCGCTGGGCCGAGCGCCGGGCCGACCGCTACGCCCTCGAGGCGACTCGCAAGCCGGACGCCTTCATCAGTGCGATGGAGCGGCTGAGCGCCGACAACCTCGCCGAGCGCGAGCCGCCACGCTGGGTCGAGGTGGTGCTGCACGACCACCCGTCCATCGGCCGCCGCATCGCCTTCGCCCGCACCTGGGCCGAGACCGAGGCGCGCGCGGGCGCCCCGGACGGCTGAGCGACCCGGCCCAGCCCCTGCCGGCTTCTGCCCACGGTCGCGGGTCCGCCGGCTCCCCCGTCACGCGTCGCCCCACCTCGCTGCCCCGGCCAGGCGTCAGCGGGTGGCGGGCGAGCCGTTCGCGGGCCGGCGAGGCGCCCGCGCCGACTCGAGCTGCCAGCGGCGGTCGCGCGGCACGAGTGTGGGCCAGAGCGTGGCGGCGAAGACGGAGAAGCCGACCGTGCCGAGCAGCCCGCCCACGGCCGCGAGGGCCACCCCCCACGGCGTGGCCGCGCGCAGCACCTCACCGAGCACGCGCAGGAGCGCGGCCAGGAAGAGCAGGTTCATCAGCCCGGCGAGCAGCCGCGGTCGGCCGGGCATCACGGCCGAGTAGCCGGGCAGCATCCGCGCGCCCAGCCCGACGATCAGCGGGAACAGGCAGCCCTGGGCCACGGCGTGGCGCGAGCCGGAGACGAGCCCGGTGAGCCCGCCGAGCAGCCCGAGCGGGCCACCTTCGAGGTCGAGCGCGGCGTGGAGGGCGGCGCAGGCGCCCAGCAGCGAGCCCACCAGCAGCCAGGCGTAGGCGAGCCGGACCCAGAGCCGCGTCGGCTCCGTGACGTGCGGCGCACCGGAGGCGCGCTGCGGTGTCTCGAACAGCCGCAGCCCGGCGACCACGGCGCCGAGCGCGCCGAGCTCGAGCCAGGCGCCGGCCGCGACCAGCCAGGGGGCGAACCCCGTCGGGTCGGCGTCGAGCGCGACATAGCCGGCGACGCCGAGCAGCAGCCCCAGCGCGTAGACCGCGAGCGCCGGCCGGAAGAGGCCGCCGCGCGGCGGGCGCAGGATCAGGAAGCGCGGGAAGAGCCTGAGGCTGACCCCGAGCACGATCGGCACGGCGAACCCCCAGAGCTCGAGGTGGACCAGCAGCTCGTCGCGCGGCCCCGGCACCACCAGCTCACCCCCCGCCAGCGCCGCCAGCCCCCAGAGGTTGGCCCCCTGCGCCAGCGCGAGCCCCGTCAGCCCGAGCACGGGATAGGGCAGCCACAGGCCGCTCGGCTGGATCGTCCGGCGCGCCAGGCCGAGAAACGGCGCGACGGCCAGCGCGATACCCCCCGCCTGGAGCAACCCCGCCAGCGCGAGCAATAGGGGCCGCAGCGGCGAGTCGACCGCGAGCTGGCCGGCGACCCGGCAGACGAGGCCGACCACGATCAATGCGGCGCCCGTGTTGATCGGCCAGGGCGCGGGCGTCGCCTTGAGGAGGAAGCGCGGGAAGATCTGGGCGCCCGTGCCCAGGATGAAGAGGCCGATGAAGCCGACCATCTGCGCCTGCCCGTGGAGCTGGGCGAGCGCAGGCCAGGGCACCGGGAACGGCAGCCGCCAGACGAGGAGGGCAAAGAGCGCCAGCCCGAGCCCGAACCCCGCCGTGGCGGCCACCAGGAGGCTGAGCTTGAGGGGCAGGCTGTGGACGTCGTGCTTTTGTGCCGTGTCGATCATCGTGTTCACCATGCCCAGCGCAGCGCCACCGCGAGGCCGAGCACCCCGAGGCCGAGCGCCAGGTTGATCTGGGCGAGCAGCCGCACCCACCGGCGCAGCCGCGCCACCTCAGCCGCCAATTCGGCTGCCGCGTCCTCTCCCCCGGCGGCAGGGGCGTCGCCCCAACCGCCCGCGTCGGTGGGGAGGTCGCCCGAGCCGTCCGGGTCGGTGGCGACGCCGCAGGATCGCCCCGACCCGGTTGCGACGGTAGGCACAGCGCCGCCCGAACCGCCC
>JBHOQZ010000113.1:0-6879 GCA_042408635.1 Chloroflexota bacterium | reverse complement strand
CCTCGGGCGGCGCGCGGCCGCCGGGCGCGGGCGGCTCGGGTCCGGGCGGCGGCGTCACGTCAGCGGCTCGGCCAGCGCCAGCGCCATCTGGAGGAGCACGTTGGCGCCGCGCTCGACCGCGGCCGGCTCCGCCCACTCCTCCTCCGAGTGGCTCTTGCCGTGTCGGCAGGGGACGAACAGCATCGTCGTCGGGAAGCGGTCGGCCATGTACTTGGCATCGTGCCCGGCCGCGCTGGTGATCCGCATCGCCCGGTAGCCCAGCTCGGCGCAGGTGCCCTCGGCCAGGCCCACGAGCTCGGGGTCGAACGGTGTCGGCTCGCTCACCCAGAACCGCTCCAGCTCGGCGCGGATGCGCTCGGGCGCGCAGGCGCGGTCGACCAGCGCGCGCAGCTCGCGGTCGGCCGCCGCCAGCCCCTCGGAGCGCGGGTGGCGCAGGTCGACGCTGAGCGTGGCGCGGCCGGGGATCACGTTGATGATGTCGGGGTGCACCTCCAGGCGCCCGACCGTGCCGACGGCGCCCTCGCCGAGGCGCTCGGCGATCTCGCGCACGCCGACCACGACGCGGGCCGCCGCCAGCAATGCGTCGTGCCGGAGCGGCAGCGGCGTCGGGCCGGCGTGGTCGGCCTCGCCGGTGAGCACCAGGTTGTACCAGCCGATGCCCATGATGCCATCGACCAGGCCGACCTCCGCCCCGGCAGCCTCGAGGGTCGGTCCCTGCTCGATGTGCAGTTCGAGGTAGGCGCATGCCTCGGCCAGCCGGTGCCGCTCGTCGCCGCGGTAGCCGATCCGTTCGAGCTCGGCACCGAAGGTGCGGCCCTCGCGGTCGGCGCGGGCGTAGACCCAGTCGCGGGTGAAGCGCCCGGCGACGGCGCCGCTCGCCATCATCGCGGGCTCAAACCGCGCCCCCTCCTCGTTGGTCCAGTTGACGAGGACGATCGGGCGACGCGTGCGCACGCGCGCGGCGTCGAGCGTGTGCAGCACCTCGAGCCCGGCGAGCACGCCGAGGGCGCCGTCGAAGCGCCCCCCCTCGAGCACCGAGTCGAGGTGCGAGCCGAGCACGACCGGCGCGGCACCTGGCTCAACGCCCTCGCGGCGCCCGTACATGTTGCCCAGGTCGTCGACGCTCACCGTGGTGCCGAGCGCCGCCAGGTGCTGGCGCAGCCGGTCGCGGGCAGCGCGGTCCTCGTCGCTGAGCGCGAGCCGGCTCACACCGCCGCGCGCGGTTCCCCCAATCCGGCCGTACTCCTCGATGGTCGCCCAGAGCCGCGCGCCGTCGATCCGCAACATCTCTCCTCCCTCCCGGGCGCCGTGCACCCGTCACGGCGCAACCCGCGTGCTCCATGCACCACCCGGAACCCCGCCACCCCGGTGGGTGAGGCGCCCGGCCGGCGGCTGCCCCGGTTAAACCGCACCGTCGTGCTCGGCCAGGCGCAGCAGGTAGAGCGCGGCGATGGTCAGCCCGTCCATCAGCTCGCCCGATCGGATGAGCGCGTCGATCTCGGCCGGGCTGAAGGCGCGCACTGTCAGGTCCTCCTCGATCGCCTCGGGCTCCTGCTCGCCGTGGGTCAGTTCGGTGGCGAGGTAGGTGTGGCTGACCTGGTTGCAGAAGCCGGGCGCGGGCCAGAAGTCGCCTACGCACTGCCAGTGGGCGGCGGTCAGGCCAGTCTCCTCGCGCAGCTCGCGCCGCGCGGCGGTGAGCGGATCCTCGCCGGGCTCGAGGGTGCCGGCCGGGATCTCCCAGGAGTGGCGGCCGACGGGGTAGCGAAACTGGCGCACGAGGTAGATGGCGCCGTCGGCGGCGCGCGGGATGACGGTGAGTGAATCGAGGCGCTCGAGCACGCTGTAGATACCCTCACCGCTGCGCGGGCGCAGGATGCGGTCTTCGCGCAGGGCGAGCCAGCGGTTGCGGTAGATTTCGCGGCTAGCAAGGGTGCGCCAGGGTGGTGCCATCGGCCGCTCCAGTCAGCGCCAGCGAACGCTTGCCGGCTCGCTGCTTGAA
This sequence comes from Chloroflexota bacterium, assembly GCA_042408635.1. GTDB lineage: Bacteria > Chloroflexota > UBA6077 > FW602-bin22 > JBHOQZ01 > JBHOQZ01. The sequence continues at coordinate 4,880 of JBHOQZ010000113.1, read as the reverse complement.
ACCAGGATTCGGGTAGAGTATAGTCGGGGGCGTTGCCACGCGGGCGCAACGAAGTGCCCGCGCTTCGGCGCACGGCTGGGCTTGGGAGCGGAAAGTGAATAGGATCTGCATCGTGGGCACCGGCTACGTCGGGCTGGTGTACGGAGCGTGCTTCGCTGACCACGGGAACGAGGTGCGCTGCCTCGACATCGACGTCGAGAAGATCGCGCGGCTGCGCCGGGGGGAGATGCCGATCTACGAGCCGGGGCTGGCCGAGCTGGTGGCGCGCAACGTTGAGCGCGGCCGCCTCTCCTTCCACACCGACTACCGGACGGCGCTCGACGGCGCCGGTTTCGCCTTCATCTGCGTCAACACGCCGTCCGGCAGCGAGGGCGAGGCTGACATGCGCGCGGTACGCAGCGCAATCGAAAGCCTGGCCGAGGCGGTCACCGGCCCGATCACCGTCATCAACAAGAGCACGGTGCCGATCGGCACCGGCGACCACGTCCACCAGCTCGTGGCGCGGCGGATCAAGCCGAGTATTCCGTTCTGGGTCGTCGCCAACCCCGAGTTCCTGCGCGAGGGCAGCGCCATCCACGACTTCGAGAACCCCGACCGCATCGTGATCGGCGCCGATGATCCCGACGCGGCCGCGCGGGTGGCTCGGCTCTACAACTTCGCCAAGTGCCCGGTCATCCTCACCGATATGCGCACGGCCGAGATGATCAAGTACGCCTCGAACGCCTTCCTCGCGACCAAGATCTCGTTCATCAACGAGATCGCCCAGATTTGCGAGCCGCTGGGTGCGAACGTCGCGGACGTGGCGCGCGGGATGGGGCTCGATGCACGCATCGGCTCACAGTTCCTCAGCGCCGGCCTCGGCTGGGGCGGGAGTTGCTTCCCCAAGGACGTCAAGGCGATCGCGCACATGGCGTCGATCCACGGCTGCCACCCGCAACTGCTGCGCGCGGTGATCGAAATCAACCGCGACCAGCGCCGCCGCGTGGTCCGCCTGCTGCGCGAGCGCCTGGGCACGCTGCACGACCGCACCATCGGCCTGCTCGGGCTGGCGTTCAAGCCCGACACCGACGACCTGCGCGAGGCGGCATCGGTCGAGCTCGCCCACCTGCTGCTGGCCGAGGGGGCGCTCGTGCGCGGCTACGACCCGGTGGCCAACGCCAAGGCGCGCGAGGTGCTGCCGGAGATCGAGCTGGCGGCGGACCCCTACGCGCTCGCCCAGGACGCCGATGCGCTGGTGCTGGTGACCGAGTGGAAGGAGTTCCGTGACATGGACCGCCGCCGGCTGCGTGGGCTGATGCGCCGCCCGATCTTCATCGACGGGCGCAACCTCTACAAGCCGGAGGAGATGGTCGAGCTCGGCTTCGACTATGCCTCGATCGGTCGGCCGGTGCCCAACGGCACGCGCGCCTCGGCCGCGGCGCTCGAGCCCGTGGCCGGCGGGGAGGCGTGACGGGGGTGATCGAGGGACTGGCGTCGGCCGCCGAGGCCGTTCACGCCGAGCTGGTCGCCAAGAACGCCGCCCGCGAGGAGGCGTTGACGCTCGCGCGCGAGGTGATCCGCCTCGCCGCGAACTCGATCCGCAGCCTCCACCGGCACGACTTCGACGGCGCGGCGGCGCTCCAGGCGCGGGCGGGGGCCCAGCTCGCGCGCGCGGCCACGGCTCTGGCGGCGCACCCCGACATCTACTGGGCGGGCTTCCTCCAGGACGCCCATAAGGAGTACGTCGAGGCGTGCGCCGTGCTCGCGCTCGTGCGGGGTGAGCCGCTGCCTGGACCGGCCGCGCTGGGGGTGGGCGTGGCGGCCTACCTCAACGGGCTGGGCGAGGCGATCGGCGAGCTGCGCCGCCACCTGCTCGACCACCTACGCCGGGGCGAGGTGGAGCGCTGTGAGCCGCTGCTCGAGGCGATGGACGAGATCTACGGCGTGCTCGTCACGGTCGACTACCCCGACGCGATGACGGGCGGCCTGCGCCGCACGACCGATGCCGCCCGCGGCATCATCGAGAAGACGCGCGGCGACCTCACCGTCGCGATGCGCCAGGCGCAGCTCGAGAACCGCCTGGCCACCTTCGAGCGCCGACTCGGCAGCGCCTAGCCCGGCCACCTGACCATCGGTACCGGCGCGCGGCCGGCACCGGCGCACCCGGCCGTGACCGCTTTCCAGCCGCGTCCGGTCACGGGCGGACGCGGCTGGGCGCGACCGCGGAAGCTCGAGGCGGTCGACGGCCGCGACGGTCGAAAACCGCCTGGTGGCACGGGCAGTGCGGCGACAGCCGGCGATGTCGGGCGTGGGCGGCGCTCAAGACAGCCGGCACAGGCACGTTCAACCTGCCCGCGACGCGGCGGGCAGGCAAGGCGCCGACCCGGTACGGTTGGGGTGGCCGCTGGCAGCGTCGGGGCGGGCCGGCCAGAACGCTGACGCGCCGGGGCCAAGTATGCGAGAATAGGTGGCCGGACCGGGGCCGACGTGGGCGCCGGCAAGGGGAGGTGTTATGGAGTTTATCGTACCAGCAGCCGGGGTGCTGGCCGTCCTATTCGCCTTCTGGCTGGCACAGGACGTCTTCCGGCGAGACACCGGCACGCCGGAGATGCAGGTCGTCAGCAACGCGATCTTCGAGGGTGCGATCGCGTACCTGCGACGACAGTACCAGACGATCGGCATGCTCGCCGTCGTCACGGGGATCGTGATCGGCGCGCTCGTGGGTTTCCTCAATCCGAGCATCCGCGGCTTCGACTTCGGCACGACGCTCGCCTTCTTCCTCGGCGCGCTCTGCTCGTCGATCGCGGGCTACGTCGGCATGTATGTGTCGGTGCGCTCGAACATCCGCACGGCGGCGGCGGCCCGCGTCGGCCTGGGCGGGGCGATTCGCACGGCGCTGCGCGGCGGGGCCGTCTCCGGGTTCCTCGTCGTGGCGCTCAGCCTGCTCGGCGTGACTGCGATGTACTACGCCTACCGCACGGTGGGCGTGCCGATCGAAGAGGTGCCGCTGCGCATCGTCGGCTTCGGCTTCGGCGCCAGCTTCGTCGCCCTCTTCGCCCAGCTCGGCGGCGGCATCTACACCAAGGCCGCCGACGTCGGCGCCGACCTCGTCGGCAAGGTCGAGGTGGGCATCCCCGAGGACGACCCGCGCAACCCGGCGGTGATCGCGGACCTGGTCGGCGACAACGTGGGCGACTGCGCCGGCCGCGGCGCCGACCTCTTCGAGTCGACCGCCGCCGAGAACATCGGCGCGATGATCCTGGGCGTGGCGATCTACGAGGCGACCGGTCGCAACAACCCCGCCTGGATCATCTTCCCGCTCGTCGTGCTCTCGTTCGGCATCCTTGCCTCGATGGTCGGCCTGATGTCGGTGCGCGGCCGCGAGGACGAGGACCCCATGAACTGGCTGAACCGCGGCTACTACGTCACCGCGGTGCTCTCGGTCGTCGGCCTGCTGATCGCCAGCTTCACGATGCTCCAGCCGGCGATCGGCGGCGCCTGGATCTACTTCGCCGGCTGCGGCCTGGTCGGCATCGTCACCAGCCTCGCCTTCGTCTGGATCACGATGTACTACACCACGGGCACCGCCCGGCCGGTGCAGGAGATCGCCCAGGCGAGCAAGACCGGCCCGGCGACCAACATCATCGCCGGCATCGCGATCGGCTTCGAGACGACCGCCAGCACCGCGATCATGATCAGCGTGGCGCTGCTCGTCTCGTACTTCCTCGGGGCGCAGACCGGCATCACCTCGCCGACGCTGGCGCAGTTCAACATCAACGCCGGCGGCATCTTCGGCACCGCCGTCGCCACGATGGGCATGCTGATGAGCGCGGCCTACGTGCTGGCGATGGACACCTTCGGCCCGATCACCGTCAACGCCGGCGGTATCGTCGAGATGTCGGGGCAGCCCGAGTCGGTCCGCACGATCACCGACGCGCTCGACTCAGTGGGCAACACGACCAAGGCGCTCACGAAGGGCTACGCGGTCGGCTCAGCCGCGCTGGCCGCGTTCCTGCTGTTCAGCGCCTACCTCGAGTCGGCGCGGCTCTCGGTCGTGAACATGGCGCGCATCGAGGTGTTCGTGGCCGCGCTACTGGGCGCGATGCTCGTCTTCCTGTTCTCGTCGCTCGCGATCCGGGCGGTCGGCAAGGCCAGCTCGGCGATCATCGAGGAGGTGCGCCGCCAGTTCCGCGCCGACCCGGGCATCATGGCCGGCACCTCGAAGCCGAACTACGGCGCCTGTGTGGACATCACGACCCGGAGCGCACTGCGCGAGATGGCCGCGCCGGGGCTCCTCGCGATCGGCATGCCGGTGATCGTGGGCCTGGTGCTGCGGGCCGAGGCGGAAGCCGGTTTCCTGATGGTCGGCACGATCGCAGGCATCCTGATGGCGACGGTACTCAACAACTCGGGCGGCGCCTGGGACAACGGCAAGAAGTACATCGAGGCCGGCTACATGAAGGACGACACCGGCCAGGTGGTCAAGAAGTCGTCGCCCATCCACGCCGCCGCCGTCGTGGGCGACACCGTGGGCGATCCGTTCAAGGACACGGCCGGCCCGTCGCTGCACGTGCTCATCAAGCTGCTGAGCACGATCACGCTGGTGCTGGCGCCCCTGTTCATCGGCTGACGCCCGCCACCGCAACCCTCCCCGTTAGACGCGGTCCAACACACCACACGACCGGCACCCCCTCGGGAGTGCCGGCCGTGTGGTAAATTGCCGCCCTGAGCGCGGCGCGGCCGCCTGGGTCGCAGCGCTATAAAGGCCGCACGGGCGGCGCGGCCCGCCTCAGGTCGCTGGGCCTCGTGGGTGGTCGCCTGGCGGCCCGTGGAGCCGCCGGGTCGAGGCGAGGCAAGGCTCGGTGAACGAGCGTCGCCCGGCGGAAACGTACCCGCCGGGC
>JBHOQZ010000106.1:0-3215 GCA_042408635.1 Chloroflexota bacterium | reverse complement strand
GTCCGGCCGCCAGTCCCGCCGCCGTGGGCAGTCCCGCGGCGAGCCCGGCGGCGAGTCCCAGCCCGAGTCCGGCGGCCAGCCCGAGCCCGGCGGCCGCGGTCCCGGCCGGTCCCGCGCTGCGGGTCGGCCTGGTGACCGACGTCGGTAAGGTGGACGACCGCAGCTTCAACCAGTCGGCCTGGGAGGGCGTGCAGCAGTTCCAGCGCGAGTACGGCGGTGAGGTCCGCTTCGTCGAGACGACCGACCCGAAGGATTACGCCCGCAACATCGACCAGTTCGCCACCGCCCGCTACGACGTGATCGTCACCGTCGGCTTCGGCCTGGGCGACGCCACCAGGGAGGCGGCGGCGAAGTACCCCAACGTCAAGTTCATCGGCGTCGACCAATTCCAGGCCGAGACGCTGCCCAACTACGCCGGGCTGATCTTCGACGAGGACAAGGCCGGCTTCCTGGCCGGTGCGCTGGCCGCCCAGATGAGCAAGAGCGGCACCATCGGCCAGGTGCTCGGCACCGACGTCGTGCCCCCGGTCGTGAAATTCGGCCGCGGCTACGAGAACGGCGCCAAGTTCGCCAAACCCGACATCCGCGTGCTGACCTGGTACCACCCCGGCGGGCTCGCCCGCGGCTTCTCCGATCCCGAGGGCGGCAAGAACCAGGCACTCCAGCAGATCAACCAGGGCGCCGACGTCATCTTCGGCGCCGGCGGCAACACCGGCAACGGCGCCCTCCTCGGCTGCGCCGAGCGCAACGTGCTGGCCATCGGCGTCGACACCGACCAGTACTACACGGTGCCCCAGGCGCAGAAGGTGCTGCTCTCGAGCGCGATGAAGCTGATCACGCCCGGCGTCTACAACCTGCTCAAGTCCGTGCGCGAGGGCTCGTTCAAGGGCGGCAACGTCGTGGGCGACGTCGGCCTCGCCCCCTACCACGACCTCGACAGCCAGGTGCCCGCCGCCGTCAAGCAGCGCATGCAGGAGATCGACCGCGGCCTGCGCGACGGCACGATCAAGACCGGCGTCACCGTCTAGCCGAGCCGGGCGGAGGCGAAGCCGATGGCGGGGGGCGGCGCGGGCGCGGCGGCGGGAAGCTCGCCGCTGGCGGCGCTCGCCGGCGCGATCCGGGCGGGGCTACGGCCGGGCGTCTGGCTCGTGCCGGTGCTCTCGGTGCTCACCGCGCTCGCGCTCGGCGCCCTCGTTATTTTGCTCTCGGGGGGCGACCCGCTCCTCGCCTACATCGGCCTCTATGAGGGCGCGGTCGGCTGCCCCGGCGTCTTCTCGGGCGGCGGGCCGTTCGACCCGGCCGAGCTGGTCTGCCGCCGCTCGGTCGCCGACTGGCTGGTGACGAGCGCGCCGTTCATCGTCGCCGGGCTCTCGGTCGTGGTCGCATTCCGGGGGGGGCTGTTCAACATCGGCGTCGAGGGGCAGTTGCTCGCCGGCTCGCTCACGGCGGTGCTCGTGGGCTACGGGCTGAGCGGGCTGCCGGCGATCGTGCACGCGCCGCTGACGATCCTGGCGGGGATCGCGGGCGGCGCCCTCTGGGGCGCCATCCCCGGCTTCCTCAAGGCGTTCACCGGCGCGCACGAGGTGATCGTGACGATCATGCTCAACTACGTCGCGACCACGCTCACCAGCTTCCTGCTCGCCGGCCCGATGAAGGATCCCGGCAGCGGGGCGATTGCCCGCACCCGCTACATCGCCCAGACGGCGCGGCTGCCCGACCTCGACCCCGACCCGGCCGTGCTCCTGCACCTCGGCGTGCCGCTCGCGCTCCTGCTCGCGCTCCTGGTCTGGTGGCTGCTCGAGCGCACGACCGTCGGCTTCTCGATCCGCGCGGTCGGCGAGAACCGCCACGCCGCCCGCGCGGCCGGCATCAACGTCCCCTGGACGATCGTCCTGACGATGGCGCTCGCCGGCGGCCTGGCGGGCCTGGCCGGCGGCGTCGAGGTGGCGGGCGTGAACTACTACCACACGCCCGGCTTCAGCGTCGGCTACGGCTTCGACAGCATCGCGGTGGCGCTGCTCGGCCACGCCCACCCGATCGGGGTCGTGCCGGCGGCGCTCCTCTTCGGCGCGCTGCGCGCCGGCGCCAGCCGCATGCAGTTCCTGACCCAGATCCCGGTCGACATCATCCAGGTGATCCAGGCACTCGTGCTCATCTTCGTCGCGGCACCCGCCATCGTGCGCTGGCTCTACCGGCTGCGCCCACCCCGTCCGGTGCCTGCCCCCGCGGTTTCGGAAGCAGACGAGCTGCGCGTGACCGCGCGGGGCGAGGCGGTGTAGGCGAAGATGGTCGAGATCGTCGCGGGATTGCTCGTGGTGGCGATCGCCACCGCCACGCCGCTCATCCTGGGCGGCCTGAGCGGGCTGTTCAGCGAGCGCGCCGGCGTCGTCAACATCGCGATCGAAGGCATGATGCTGACGGCGGCGTTCACCGGCTTCATCACCGGCGTCTACACCGGCAACCTCGCCCTCGCGCTGCTGGCCGCGATCCTCTCCGGCGGGGCGATGGCAGCGCTGCACGCCGTGCTCGCCATCGAGTTCGGCGTCGACCAGATCATCAGCGGCACCGTCATCAACATCCTCGCGGTCGGCCTCACCGGCTACCTCGACCGCAAGCTCTTCCCCTCGGGCGCGCCGCCCGGCCAATCGACGCTGCCGCAGCTCGCGATCCCCGGCTTGAGCGACATGCCGCTGGTGGGTCGGGCGCTGTTCAACCAGGGCCTCGTCGTCTACCTTGCCCTGCTGCTCGTGCCCCTCGCGCAGGTGATCCTCTTCCACACGGTCTGGGGGCTGCGCATGCGCGCGGTCGGGGAGTACCCGCTCGCGGCCGAAACGGCCGGGGTGAACGTCTTCCGGGTGCGCTACGCGAGCGTGATCACGGCCGGGCTGATCGCGGGGCTGGGCGGCGCCTACTTCACGCTCCAGTCGATCCCGCAGTTCCAGCCCTTGATGACCAACGGGCGCGGCTTCATCGCGCTGGCGGTGCTTATCTTCGGCAACTGGCGGCCATTCGGGGTGCTCGGCGCGGCGCTCTTCTTCGCCGTGGTCGAGACGATCCCCTCGACGCTCCAGCTCCTGGGCATCCGCGCCATCGGGGAGGTAGCGATCCCCTACCAGGTCTTCGGCCTGCTGCCCTACGTGCTGACGATCCTGGTGCTCGCGGGTGTGGTCGGCCGGGCGACACCCCCGGCCGCGGTCGGCGTCCCCTACCCGAGG
>JBHOQZ010000101.1:0-7263 GCA_042408635.1 Chloroflexota bacterium | reverse complement strand
ACTCGGTTGATGCGGGCAGCCCACCCCGGCCGGGACCGGGTGGGGCGCGAGACAGGATTGAAAAGCCAACAGACATGCCGAAATTCTTCATCACGACACCGATCTACTACGTCAACGACGTGCCCCACATCGGCCACGCCTACACGACGCTGGCCGCGGATGTGGCGGCGCGCTACCGCCGCGCGCTGGGCGATGAGGTGTTCTTCCTCACCGGCACCGACGAGCACGGCCTCAAGATCGCTGAGGCCGCCGCCCGGCAGGGCAAGTCGCCCAAGGAGTTCACCGACGACATCGCCGAGGCGTTCAAGCGGGCCTGGGCCGACCTCGACATCGACTACGACCACTTCATCCGCACCACCGACGACTACCACGAGCGCGGCGTCGAGCGCTTCATGGAGCGCTGGTGGCAGACCGGCGACCTCTACAAGGGGCGCTACGAGGGGCTCTACTGCATCGGCTGCGAGCAGTTCTACACGGCGGACGAGCTGGTCGACGGCCTCTGCCCCAACCACCGCACCCCGCCGATCCACTACGCCGAGGACAACTATTTCTTCAAGCTCTCGCAGTACCGCGACCGGCTCATCCGCGCCATCGAGGACCCGAGCGACCCGGACCACTACGTCGTCGACCCGCCCAGCCGGCGCAACGAGATCCTCGGCAAGCTGCGCGTTGGCCTTGAAGACATCAGCATCTCGCGCAACCTCAAATGGGGCGTGCCGCTGCCCTGGGATCCCGAGCAGACCGCCTACGTCTGGATCGACGCGCTCCAGAACTACATCACCGGCGTCGGGTTCGGCGCCGACGAGGCGAAGTTCCATCATTGGTGGCCCGCCGACGTCCACCTGCTCGCCAAGGACATTCTCTGGTTCCACGCGGTGATCTGGCCGGCGATGCTCCTCTCGGTCGGGCTGCGCCCGCCCCGGCGCGTCTTCGCCCACGGCTTCTTCACGGTCAACGGGCAGAAGCTCTCGAAGTCGCTCGGCAACGCCATCCCGCCCGCGCGCCTGATCGAGCAGTACGGCGTCGACGGCACGCGCTACCTGCTGCTCGCCCAGTTCCCATTCGGCGTCGACGGGGACGTGAGCGAGGCGCAGATGGCGCAGCGCTACAACGCCGACCTCGCCAACGACCTGGGCAACCTCCTCAACCGCACCGTCTCGATGGTCAACCGCTACTTCGCCGGGGAGGTGCCCGCCCCCACCGGACCCGCCGCCGAGGTCGACCACGACCTGCGCGCGACGGCCGAGCGGACGATCGCCGACCTGGACACGGCGCTGCGCGCGCTCGACTTCACCGGCGCGGTCGCCGCGATCGGGGCGCTAGTGACGCGCGCCAACCGCTACGTCGACGAGACACAGCCCTGGGCGCTGCGCCGCGCGAACGACCCGCGCCTCGCCAACGCGCTCTCCAACCTGGTCGAGGCGCTGCGGATCGTGGCGCACGCGGTCTGGCCGTTCATGCCCACCACGGGCGAGCGGATCGCGGCCCAGCTCGGCACCGAGCTCGGCTTCGGCCGCTGGGCGGAGGCGACGGGCTGGGGTGGGTACCCGGCGGGCGGGCGCGTGACCGGGCAGCCGGAACCGCTCTTCCCCAAGCGCGAGCTGGCGGACTCGGGTGTGGGCACCCGGGAATCCGCGGGCGGCTGAGGGCGCCGCCGGGGTGACGCGGGCGCCGCTGATCGACACCCACTGCCACCTGGCCGACCCCGCGTTCGCCGACGACCTGGACGCGGTGCTCGAACGCGCCCGCGCGGCTGGGGTGATCGCCATGATCGCGCTGCCGACCGACGTGGTGAGCAGCCAGGCGGTGATCGCGCTGGCCGAGCGCTACCCCGACGTTTGGGCGGCGGTGGGGGTGCACCCGAACGACTGCGCCGGGCTGACGCGCGCCGATTTCGCCGCGATCGAGGCACTGGCCCAGCACCCGCGCGTGGTGGCGATCGGGGAGAGCGGGCTCGACTACTACCGCGACCGCGCCGCACGCGAGCAGCAGCGAACGGTGCTGCGCTGGCACGCCGAGCTGGCGCAGCGAGTCAGCAAGCCGCTGGTGATCCACAACCGTGAGGCCGACGCCGACCTGGCGACCGACTTGGCGGCGCTCTATCGAGGTACCGGGAGCGGCGCCGGGGCGGGCGTGCTACACTGCTACAGCAGCGATCCGGCGCTGGCGCTGGGATTGTTTGCGGTCGGGTTCTGCGTCTCGTTCGGGGGCAACCTGACCTTCAAGCGGGCCGACGGGGTCAGGGCCGCGGCGCGGGCGATGCCGCTCGACCGGGTTCTGATCGAGACCGACGCTCCCTATCTCGCCCCAGAGCCGCGGCGCGGCCGCCGTTGCGAGCCGGCGGACGTGGCCACGACCGCCGACTACCTGGCCGGGCTGCTCGGTCTGGACCGCGACACCGTGGGGCGCGTCACGACGGCCAATGCGCAGCGACTGTTTTTCGGAGAGCGCGAAGCGGGGTACGGCGGGGAGCTCCCGCCGGATCAGCGCCCCGACGCGCCACGCCAGGCGGAGGCACCTTGAGCACCGGCACATCCTCCTCGCTCATCAACCCCGTGGTGGAGCTGGTCGCCGACGACCTGCGCCGGGTCGAGGCCTACATCCAGGGGGTCGCCGACGTCGAATATCCCCTGCTGCGCGGCCTGCTCGAGTACGTCGTCCAGGGTCAGGGCAAGCGCGTGCGCCCCATGATCACGCTCCTGGTCGGGCGCCTCTACGGCCGCCCGCTCGAGCGGTTCTACCCGCTCGCCGCCGCGATCGAGATCCTGCACACCGCCACGCTGATCCACGACGATCTGGTCGACGGCGCGCAGGTGCGGCGCGGCACCCCGACGCTCAACACGAAGATCGCCTACGGGCCGACGGTGCTGGTCGGCGACTACCTCTTCGCCAACTCCGCCTATCTGCTCACCCAGGCGGGCAATACGCGCGCCACCGCCACCTTCTCGCGCACGCTCATGATCATCCTCGAGGGGGAGCTGCGGCAGGCGTTCACCGCCGGCGACCTGCGCCAGTCCTATGCGGCGTACCTGACCAAGATCGGCGCCAAGACCGCCTCGCTGTTCGCCTGCGCCGCCGAGACGGCCGCCATCCTCTGCGAGCTGCCCGAGCGCGAGATCGCAGCGCTCGCCGGCTACGGCTACCACCTCGGCATGGCGTTCCAGATCGTCGACGACGTCCTCGACTTCACGAGCGACGCCGAAACGCTGGGCAAGCCGATCGGCAGCGACCTGCGCCAGGGCAACCTCACCCTGCCGATGATCGAGTACCTGCGCACTGCGCCCGAGGCGAACCCGGTGCGCGCGGTGTTCGAGGACGAGGCCGCGGCCACCGACGAGGCGGCGGTGCTGCACGCAGTCGAGAGCGTGCGCGGCTCGGGGGCGATCGAGGCAGCGCTGACGGAGGCGCGCCGCTACGTCGACCGCGCCAGGGCGCAGCTCGCGCCCGCCCCGGCCAACGCCTACCGCGACGCCCTGCTGGCGCTCGCCGACTACGCCGTCGCGCGCGTCCGCTGAAACACCCTGCTGTGCTATCAGCTCCGCCGCGCGCAAGGGCTCACCGACTACACCGTTGCCGGCGTCCGTGGTGGCGGCAGCCCCTGATGGCCCGCCGGGGCGGTGCTGGCTGCGGTCGGGTTGTGCCGCCCGGTGCCGGCCCCTCCCGAGCCTGCCGGCGGCTCGGCTTCGGCTGCCGGTCGAGCCCGGCCCTGACTTCGCTCGGGCAAGCAGGCAGGCTCAGCCGTGGCGGCGCTGGCCGCCGTGGGCGATCGGCTCCGAAGCGGGAACGCGAGACCGCGTCCGGGCCGAGCGGAGTCGGCGCGGTGCGCGGTCTGATTGAACTGGCGTCGATCGACGGGTCGGGTTGGGGTTAGCGCGGATCGCGCCTGGGCTGGTCTCCTCGACGCGCACCGGCACGGGTTCCTCAGCCTGACGCTGCTTCGCCGCTTCGACCGCCGCCCAGATCAGCACCGCCACGGCGGCGGCCGCTGCGAGTTCCATCGTTGCTGCCTCGTCACGTTGTTTCCGGCCTCTTGCCGGATGGCTACGTCCATTCTAGGCCACGGTCCCGCTCCCGTCCAGTCAGCCGGCTGACGAAACAGGATCTCGACGACCAGACCGCTTCGACCCCAAGCGACCGGCCATGTCGGGGGGCGCTCGGAGCAGGCGGGGCGGCGACGCCGCTTTGACCGGGCGGGGCAGCGAGCCGGGGGACCGGGTGGTATAATGGAGGGAGTGAAAACACCCCCTTGTCGACCCAGCCTCGCGCGGCGCCGGCGAGGCGGTGGGTCGCGTTCTCGAGGCTGTCGCCTCTTCCCGCTTTGCCCCCGTGGGGCCCCACGCCGGGTGGCGGCGGGTTGCGGCCGTTGCTCGGCACCGGCGGCCGTGCGGGTCTGACAGGGCGGCCGACATCGGGTGGGCCGGGCAACGTTTGACACGAGTTGAAGTAGGCCAGGTGTGAGCATGGAAATCGGGATCGTTCGTCCGGTCAAAATCGAAGAGACGATGCGCGACTCGTACCTCCAGTACGCGATGAGCGTCATCGTCGCGCGCGCGCTGCCGGATGTGCGTGACGGCCTCAAGCCGGTCCACCGGCGCATCCTCTACTCGATGCACGAGCTTGGCCTGACGAACGCCGCCAAGTACCGCAAGAGCGCCACGGTCGTGGGCGATGTGCTGGGCAAGTACCACCCGCACGGCGAGGCCGCCGTTTACGACGCGCTCGTGCGCATGGCGCAGGACTTCAACATGCGCCACATGCTCGTCGACGGCCAGGGCAACTTCGGCAGCGTCGACGGCGATCCCCCGGCAGCAATGCGCTACACCGAGTGCCGCATGGCCGCCATCGCGGACGAGCTGCTGGCCGACATCGAGAAGAACACCGTCGAGTTCACCCCGAACTTCGACAACACGCGCGAGCAGCCCACGGTGCTGCCAGCGCGCATCCCGAACCTGCTGATCAACGGCTCGGCCGGCATCGCGGTCGGCATGGCGACCAACATCGCGCCGCACAACCTGGGCGAGGTCTCCGACGCGCTCAAGCACCTGATCGAGGTCTACGGCGGTGTGGTCGAGTTGGGCGTGCCGTTCGAGGTCGTCTGGGCGCGCGCCTTCAACGAGCCGGCGCCGGCCGAGGCGCTCCAGAAGGGGCTGAGCCGCATCCCGGCCGCCGTGAAGGAGCGCATGCAGGCGCACCTGGGCGGGCGCAGCGTCGAGTCGCTGCGGCCGGAGGAGAAGCGCGACGCCTACCTCCAGGCGATCGATGACCTGATCGACGTCACGCCCGACGCGCTGATGCGCTTCATCAAGGGGCCGGACTTCCCGACCGCCGGCCTCATCCTCGGTGTCGAGGGGATCAAGCAGGCGTACACGACCGGCCACGGGCGGATCATCATGCGCGCCCGCGCCCAGATCGAGGAGCCGAAGGCCGGCCGCTTCCAGATCATCGTCACCGAGCTGCCGTTCCAGGTCAATAAGGCGAACCTGATCGAGAAGATCGCCGATCTCGTGCGCGAGAAGCGGATCGAGGGGATCGCAGAGCTGCGCGACGAGTCCGACCGCCAGGGCATGCGGATCGTGATGGAGCTGAAGCGCGAGGCGAAGCCGAAGACGTTGCTCAACCAGCTCTTCAAGCACACCGCGATGCAGCAGGCGTTCTCGATGAACATGCTCGCGCTCGTCGACGGCCAGCCGCGCGTGCTCACCCTCAAGATGATGCTCCAGCAGTTCCTGCAGTTCCGGCGTGAGGTGATCACGCGCCGGACGCAGTTCGAGCTCGACAAGGCGCGCGCCCGCCTGCACATCCTGGAGGGGTTGAAGATCGCGCTCGACAACCTCGACGCGGTGATCAACACGATCCGCCAGAGCAAGGACCGCCCGACCGCGAGCAAGGAGCTGCAGGCGCGCTTCAGCCTCTCGGACGTGCAGGCGACGGCGATCCTCGACATGGCGCTCGGGCGGCTCGCCGCGCTCGAACGCCAGAAGATCATCGACGAGTACAACGAGATCCAGAAGCTCGTCAAGAAGCTCGAGGACCTGCTCGCCAACCCGCTCAAGATCCTCTACGTGGTGCGCGACGAGACCGAGGAGATCAAGAAGAAGTACGCCGACCCGCGCCGGACGCGCATCATCGAGCAGGAGGCGGGCGATTTCACCGAGGAGGACCTGATCCCCGACGAGGAGGTCGTCGTCACCATCAGCGGCCGCGGCTACATCAAGCGGCTGCCGATCGACACCTACCGCGTCCAGCACCGCGGCGGGCGTGGCATCACCGGCATGGTCACGCGCGACGACGACGCGGTCGAGCACATCCTCGTGGCGGGCACCCACGACAGCCTGCTCTTCTTCACCGACCGGGGCCGCGTCTACCAGACGAAGACGCACGAGCTGCCCGAGGCGAGCCGCCAGGCGCGCGGGCTGCCGCTCATCAACCTGATCAACATCGAGCCCAAGGAGACGGTGACCGGCATCGCGGCGGTCAAGAGCTTCGACCCCGGCCACTACTTCGTGATGGCCACGCGCAAGGGCGAGATCAAGCGCGTGTCGGTCTCCGATTTCGCCTCGGTGCGCCCGAGCGGCCTGATCGCGATGGAGCTCGAGGCGCGCGACGCGCTCGTCTGGGTCCACAAGACGAGCGGCAACGACGACATCTTCATCGTTACCCAGCAGGGCCAGGCGATCCGCTTCTCCGAGAAGGACGTGCGCGCCTCGAACCGGGGCTCCGGCGGGGTGCGCGGCATCACGCTCGAGGGCGAGGACCGCGTCGTGGCGATGGATGTGACGCGCCCCGGCGGCCAACTGATCGTGGCCAGCCGCAAGGGGTTCGGCAAGCGGACCGATATCGAGGAGTTCCCGCGCCACTCCCGCGGCGGCAAGGGCGTGCGCGCGCAGATCGTGACCGAGAAGACGGGGCCGATCGCGGCGGCGCGCATCGTGCAGCCCAGCGACGAGATCATGATGATCTCGGAGGGCGGCATCGTGATGCGCACCGGCGTGGCCGCCATCTCGCAACTCGGACGCGCGGCCCAGGGCGTGATGCTGATGCGCCTCCAGGCCGGCGACAACCTCGTTTCGCTCACCCGCATCGAGGCGCGCGACGAGGGCAACGGCGCCGCGGCCGCCCCGCGGCGTGGCCGCCGTGCCGCCGGCGACGGGGCGAGCGGTGACGGCGCGGTCCGGGCCACGCTCTCCCCGGCCGGCGACTCGACGCTCGCGCGCGGCAAGCCGGGCGGCAACGGGGCCCGATCAGGCCGCAACGGCGCCACGC
>JBHOQZ010000122.1:0-2091 GCA_042408635.1 Chloroflexota bacterium | reverse complement strand
CGCGCACGAAGCTGCCGAAGAAGGGGGATTCGTGCAGGCGGTAGCTCTGCGCGGTGAATTCGGTCGTCGTCGCGTCGATCACCTCGCCCACGCGCGGCGCGCCGACCGGCCGCGCCGCGGGCGCCTCCACCGCCACCGGCTCAACCTCCATCTCCGTCGCCATGGCCTCCCCCTTCGCCAGGTGTCTTGGCCGCCGGGCAGTCCGACGTTACAGCCCCGGCCGCCGCTTGCTGATCGCCTTGGCCGAGGGCTGCCGCTCGACGCCGAGCCGCGCCAGCGCGGCCGCCAGCAGCGCCTCGAACCGCTCCCGGTCGCCCCCGCCGAGCACCGCCTGCTCGTGCGCCTCCGCCAGCACGGGCGGGTAGCCATCCCCGCGCCGGCACTGGTCGACGACGGCGGTGTGCACCAGGTCGAGCGCCGCGCGGTCGGCGGCGACCCAGTCCGGCACCTCGACGCGGGCGATCTCGGCGCCCACGTTCACGTAGAAGAAGTGCACGTTGGCCGCGGCCTCGACCTGCCGCCACGAGCCCTTGCCGGCGCGCTTGAACAACGCCGAGCGCTCGCCGTCGGCGAGCGGCAGGGCCTCGAAGAGCTGGCGATCGGCCAGGCCGCGCAGCCGCGAGCAGAGCGGCGCCGTCGGCGCGTGGTCGATGGCGAGCGCACCGCAGATGGTGGCGCAGCGCGTCGCCCCCTCGTCGCAGAGCGCCACCCGCAGCATGTTGAGCACGTAGGGGCTGCGCGGACGACTGATGTAGCTGGCGACCGGCACGCCGCGGTCGCGGAGCGCCGCCAGCGCCGCCACGAACGGCTCGTAGAGCCGCTCCCGGGCCTCCTCGTCCTGGCCGCGCTGGAGTGTCCACTCGATCAGCGTGCCGTCGCGCAGGGCGACGACGGGTCCGGCCGGGCCGCCGGCCAGCACCTCGTCGGCCAGCACCACCAGCCCCTCG
This sequence comes from Chloroflexota bacterium, assembly GCA_042408635.1. Lineage (GTDB taxonomy): Bacteria > Chloroflexota > UBA6077 > FW602-bin22 > JBHOQZ01 > JBHOQZ01. Next base: position 1,144 of record JBHOQZ010000122.1, on the reverse strand, counting down.
AGTTCGCGCGCGCCCCGCCGCACCGCCAGGTTGTCCCCCTCGACCAGCAGGCGCTGCCCGCCGATCGCCACGAACAGCTCCGCGTCGGTGTGGGCGAGGTGGGGCACGCTGCGCAGCGTCGCGCGCGGCGCCGGACCGTAGGTAAGCGCCACCAGCCCAACGTTGAGCACGTAGCATAGCACCGGATCGTGCGGATTCGGCGGAATCTGCGAGCCGTCCGAGCCGAGCACGGTCAGCGCCGGCGGGCAGGGCGGCAGCGGGTAAACGCGGTCGAGCGGCTCGGTCGGCCAGGCGCAGAGCCAGCTCGTGCCCGTGCCGGCCAACCGCTCGCGGAGCCACGCCAACTCGCCCGCGACGCGGCGCAGCACGGCCAGACCGTCGTGCAGGGCGCGGTCCTCCCGGGGCGGTTGCTCGCGCAGCGCGCCACCGAGTTGCTGGATTTGCGGGGCCAAGGCGGCCAGGTCGAGCGGCAAAGCTCCTCCGCCTCCGCTGTTGCGGAGCGACAATTCTCACCGTTCGATTATACGCGCCTGCCCGCGGCTCCCTGACGGCCCCCGCAGCACTTTCGCGGCGCACCTCGCCGCATCGACCGATCTGTTAACCCGGCAGGTCGGCTCGGGCGGCCCCCCGCTCACCGCTCCGCGCGGTCCGGGCGCACCCCGCGCGGCCCCGGCGAATGGCCGCCCCGGGGATCGCCTGAGACGGTCGTGGCCGGGGTAGAGGTCGGCGGCCCTCCGCGCCGGGGTCGGGCGGCGGTCGCGGGAGCCCGGCCTACTGGCCGGCCGCGTCGGCCACCTGCTGGTAGACGGTGAGCGCCGCCTGGATCGCGGGGGCGGCGGCCGAAGACGTCGGCGAGGCGTCGAGCGTCTGGAGCGCCACGTCGAGCAGCATCGGGTCGAACGCCAGACCAGAGCCGCCGGCCGCGCGGCGCGCCAGCATGAGCCGCGAGCGCACCTCGGCCGCCTCGGCGCCGTGCATCGCCAGCGCCAGGGCGATGCCCAGATTGGCCCCCACTGCGAACACCGGACCGGGACGCACACCTCCCTGGACGGCCACCGCGCCGCCCGCCTCGGCGCCGGGTGTGCCGCCTGACACCGAGGTCGGGGCGGGCGCCGCCGGTTCGGGCGTCGGGGCGGCGCCACCG
>JBHOQZ010000121.1:0-1961 GCA_042408635.1 Chloroflexota bacterium | reverse complement strand
CGGTGGCGCGAGGGCAGAACCGGCGGAGTGGGCGGGTTGGCGAGCTGGAGGCGCGTCCGCTCGCCCGGAGCGCGCCGCGGGCGCGGCGGGGGTCGGTGGGCGCGGAGAGGCGGCCGCGGGCGCGGCCGGAAAGGGAACGGGAGACGAGAGATGACGCAGGTCGAGACCGGACTGCGCGAGCGCGTGATCGAGGCGATCGAGCGCGAGCGTGAGCGCATCGTCGACGTGGCACTGCAGATCCACGCCCGGCCGGAGCTGGGCTTCGAGGAGCGCTTCGCCTCGAACCTGCTGGCCGAGCAGCTCCGGGCCGCGGGCTACGAGGTCGAGATCCCGCTCGGCGGGCTCGAGACGGCATTCCGGGCGCGGCGGCCGGGCGCGACCGGCTCACCGCGCATCGCGATCCTGGCCGAGTACGATGCGCTGCCGAACCTGGGCCACGGCTGCGGCCACAACCTCATCTCGGCGGCGGCGCTGGGGGCAGCGCTCGGGCTCGCGCCGGTGCTGGAGGGACTGGCGGGCTCGGTCGAGATCATCGGCACGCCGGCCGAGGAGGGCGGCGGCGGCAAGGCGATCCTGCTCGATCACGGCATCTTCGACGGGGTGGATGCCGCGCTCATGGTCCACCACGCGGGCAACCGCACCGGCTGCGCGACGCGCCACCCGGACGGCACGTGTCTGGCGGTGCGGCACATGCGCTACGAGTTCTTCGGGCGCACGGCGCACGCGGCGGCCGACCCGCACCTGGGCGCCAACGCGCTCAACGCCTGCATCAAGCTCTTCACCGGCATCGATGCGCTGCGCCAGCACATGCGGCCCGACGCGCGCGTGCACGGCATCATCACGCACGGTGGCGTGGCGCCGAACGTGGTGCCCGAGTACGCGGCGGCGCGCTTCTACATCCGCGGCTCCGACCGGGCCTATGTCGAGGAGCTGACGGCCAAGATCGAGGACGTCGCCCGCGGCGCGGCGCTGATGACCGGCTGCACGCACCAAGGCCACGAGGACGGCCCGATGTACTACGACGTGCGGCCAAGCTACGTGCTGGGCGAGCGGTTCCAGGCGAACATGGCGGCGGTCGGCATGCAGGTGTCGGCGGCGGCGCGGCCGGGTCGCGGCCCCTACTCGACCGACCTGGGCAACCTCAGCTACCGGCTGCCGGTGGCGAGCGGCAGCTTCGCCATCAGCGAGACGCCGATCCGCGGCCACTCGACCGAGGTGGTGGAGGGCTCGCGCTCGGAGCTGGGCCTGACCAACACGATCAAGGTGGCGCAGGCCATGGCCCTGACCGCCCTCGACCTGCTCACCAACCCGGCCCTGCTCGAGTCCGCCAAGGCCGAGCACGCCAAATGGGAAACCGGCGAACTCGGCTAACAGTCTCTCAACCCGCGTCTACCAGGGTCTGCGCTGTTCCGGGTAGCACGGCCGGGCGCGCGGCTCGAGGCCCCACGCTCAGTTTGCGCAGCTCGCTGATGGAGGTTGCGGAATTGGTGCGGGGATGCGTTCGACGGGCTGAAGTACGCGGGGACCCCATCCGCAAGCGATTACCCGGCGGGTGGCGACACATTCGCCGCGTCCGCCCGGCCGCCCGGGGGTGAACCCCTAGGCCGAGCGTGCGAAGCCCCCTGCGGGGGCTGGGACGGGCACCTCCCAGCCGGCTTCAGCCGGCTTCGCAAACTGAGCGCGGGGGGTCACCCCCGCGCGGCTCCGGGGGCTGGGACGACCGCCCGTGAGCCGGCAGCAGCCGGCCGGCGGGAATGCCCGTACTATTTCCGCAAATTGAATTAGGGGCTGGCGAGCGATAGTCCCAGCCCCCGGAGGGGGCCTTACCCTAACTGCGGAGACCCCTACCTGGAAACTGGGCGGCTCGGCGCTGAACGCCGATCGGGGGCAGCGGCGGTGCCCCAGCCCCTGCCGCCGAAGCTGGGGCAGGATTCTCTTGACTGAGAGGGTGCCTAGGTGAT
>JBHOQZ010000095.1:0-5818 GCA_042408635.1 Chloroflexota bacterium | reverse complement strand
TGACCTGCGCCATGTTCTTGACGCTGCGGATACGCCGCCGAATTTCCCGTGCGCTTGCCATCCTTTTCCTCGTCGGCCACACGGCCGGGCCGGGCGGCGTGGGCGTTCGCCACGCGCCCCCGGTCCGGCCGCCGTCAGCCTGCTAGGCGAACGTCTGCTTGAACGCGGTGATGGCGTTGCGCAGCGCCTGCTGCAGCTCGTCGCTCAACCGCCGCTCGCGCGTGATCTACTCGCCGATCTGTGGGTAGTTCGCCTCCATAAAGCGGTGGAACTGCGTTTCGAAGTCGCGCACCCGGTCGACCGGCACGTCGTCGAGGTAGCCGTTGACCGCCGCGAACAGGATCTCGACCTGCTGATAGACAGGTAGCGGCTGGAACTGCGGCTGCTTGAGCACCTCCTGGAGGCGGGCGCCGCGCGTGAGCTGGCGCTGCGTCGTCGCGTCCAGGTCGGAGCCGAACTGGGCGAACGCCGCCAGCGCGCGGTACTGGGCCAGGTCGAGGCGCAGCGGCCCGGCCACCTGGCGCATCGCGCGCACCTGCGCAGCGCTGCCCACCCGCGACACCGACAGGCCCACGTTGAGGGCGGGGCGGATACCGGCGTAGAACAGGTCGCTCTCCAGGTAGATCTGGCCGTCGGTGATCGAGATGACATTGGTCGGGATGTAGGCCGAGACGTCGTTCGCCTGGGTCTCGATGATCGGCAGCGCCGTCAGGCTGCCGTTGCCGTGGGCCTCGTCGAGGCGCGCGGCGCGCTCGAGCAGGCGCGAGTGCAGGTAGAAGACATCGCCGGGGTACGCCTCGCGGCCGGGCGGGCGGCGCAGCAGGAGCGACACCTGCCGGTAGGCCCAGGCGTGCTTCGACAGGTCGTCGTAGATGATGAGTGCGTCGCGCCCCTGCTCCATGAACTCCTCGCCCATCGCGCAGCCGGCGTAGGGGGCGATGTACTGGAGCGCGGCCGGCTCGGCGGCGGTGGCGGCCACGATGATCGTGTGCTCCATCGCGCCGTAGCGCTCGAGGATGCCGGCCACCTGCGCCACCTGGGCGTTCTTCTGGCCGATAGCCACGTAGATGCAGATGACGCCGGTGCCTTTCTGGTTGATGATCGTGTCCAGCGCCACCGCCGTCTTGCCGGTCTGGCGGTCGCCGATGATCAGCTCGCGCTGGCCGCGGCCGATCGGAATCATCGAGTCGATCGCCTTGATGCCGGTCTGCAGCGGCGTGTCCACGCTCTTGCGCGTGGTCACGTTGGGCGCGATGCGCTCGATCGGCCGGCGCTTGGTGGCGTTGATCGGGCCCTTGCCGTCGATCGGCTCGCCCAGCGCGTTGACAACGCGGCCGATCAGGGCGTCGCCGACCGGCACGTCGGCGATCTCGCCGGTCGTCTGGACGGTATCACCCTCTTCGATCTGCTCGTAGGGCCCCATGATGATCGCGCCGACGCTCTCCTCCTCGAGGTTGAGCGCGATGGCGCGGACGGGGTTGCCGAGCGTGTCCTTCGTGCCGGGGAACTCCAGCAACTCGCCCGCCATGGCATCGCTGAGGCCGTAGATGCGGGCGATGCCGTCGCCGACCTCGACGACGGTGCCGACGTTGCGCGCCTGAGGCAGCGCGCCCGCGGCGCCCTCGAGCTGGCGCCGGATGATATCGCTGATTTCCTGGGCGCTGATCGACATTGACTATCCTCTCTCGCTACCGCTCACCGCCGCCGCGGCGGATGGCCACGGCTGGGCTCATTGCGCACTTTTCACTATACAAGTTGGCGGCGCAACGCCGCGAGGCGGCCGGCTACGCTGGCGTCGACCAGCTTGTCCCCCACGCGCAATACCATGCCGCCCAGGATCTCGGGGTCGACCCGCGTCTTGAGCATGATCCGCCGCCGTGTCACGCGGCTCAGCTCGGCCTCGAGCCGTCGCTGCTGATCCTCCGACAGTGGGACCGCGGTCGTGACCTCGGCGTCCTCGATGCCGCGCAGTTCGTTCACCATCGCCGCGAACTGCTCGGCGATCGCGGGCATCAGTGGGGCGCGCTGGCGGGTCACGAGCAGGTCGGCCAGGTTCAGCAGCTCGGGGTCGAGCCCCGGCACCGTCTCGGCCAGCGCCGCGCGGACGAGCGTGCGCTTGCGCTCGTCCGCGATGGCGGGGTTGTGCAGGAGCTGGGCGAGCGGCGGGCTCTCGATCACGTCGGCCATCAACCGGAGCCGGGTCTGCCCGGCGGCCAGCGTGGCGTCACCGCGCGGCCGGGCGATGGCGAGCAGGGCCTGCGCGTAGCGCCGGGCGGCTGCGCTTCTCAACGCCATTGTTGATCTCCATCGCCGATTAACTCAGGCGGAGCTTGTCCGCGTTCTGAATCACGTCCTCGATCAGGTCCTTCTGGGCCTGGGGATCGAGGTTGCGCCGGATGATGCGGCCAGCCGCCAGCACGGCCAGGTCCGCCACCTCCTGGCGCAGCGTCGCGATCGCCTTCTCCGTCTCCATCTGGATCTCGGCGCGGGCACGCTCGCGGTAGGCGGCGGCCTCAGCCTCGGCCTGCGCTCTCAACTCGGCGCTCAACCGCTCGCCGGCCTGCGCCGCTTGCGCGATCAGCGCCTGCGCCTCCTGGCGCGCCCGCTGCAGCTCCGCCTGGTAGTCGGCGCGCGCGCGCTCCAGCTCCGCCTTGACCTGCTGCTCCCGCTCGATCGTCTCAGCGATCCGGCGCGAGCGCTCGTTGAGCATGTTCAGGATCGGCGTGTAGAGGAACATGCGCAGCAAGATCAGCAGCACGACGAAGTTGATGATCTGGGTGAGGAAAACGTCACCGCGTATGCCCAGCGCTTCCAAATCCCGTCTCCTTGATCCCGCCACCTGGTCAAAGCGCCGCGGGGCGACGGCGCTCGGCCGCCAGAGGCGATGCCGCATCGACCGCGCGGCCGGTGCGGCCGGGCGGCCCGGGCCCCGCCCCTGGCGACCGTCGGCCGCCGGGCCGGTCCTACACGAACTTCAGGATCCGTGCGACGACGAGCGCGTAGATCGCCACAGCCTCGGTAAACGCCAGGCCGAGCACCATGTTCACGCGGATCTGGGGCTCGGCGTCGGGGTTCCGCCCGATCGCCTCGAGCGCCTTCGACATCAGGATACCCAGGCCGATCCCCGGGCCGATCGCGCCCAACCCGATCGCGAGGCCCGCCGCAATCTGCCGTGCCGCGTTGACGTCCATCTATTCCCTCCCTTGGTTGCTCTGCGACCGGGCTCCATTGCCGGGCCGCGCATATCCGGATGACGCGTGTCGCGCAGGGGTACGAGTGCCAGACCAGGGTTGACGCCTCACATCGCAGGTGCCAGGTGGGGACGTCCGTCACTGGGCGTCCCCTCCCGACACGATCGTGGCGCGAGCGTCAGTCGTGCGCGCCGATGGGGCGCGCGGGCAGCGCGTGCGCGCCCTGCGACGGCGCCTCCACCGGCCCGTGCTCGTGGCCGTGTTCGTCGTGGCCGTGGCCGGTCGTCGCCATCACCAGGAAGACGAGCGTCAGCATCGCGAAGACGAACGCCTGGATGAAGCCGACGAACAGCTCCAGCCCCAGGAACGGCAGCGAGGCGCCGAACGGGATCAGGAACCCGATGACGATGAGGAGGACTTCGCCGGCGAAGATGTTGCCGAAGAGACGGAAGCTGAAGGAGATCAGCTTGGCGACCTCGCTGACGAACTCGAGCAGCCCCACGAAGGTACCGATCGGGCCGCCGCGGATCGTGAAGAACTTGTTCATGTACTCGGTCGCGCCGAGGTACTTGATCCCCCAGAACTGGGACATGAACACCGATACCACTGCCAGCGCCAGCGTCGTGTTCAGGTCCGTGGTCGCGGGCTTGAACAGGGGCACGTGGTGGCCTGTCTCGGCCGCCCCGGCGTCGCCCGCCACCTTGCCCACGCTCGCGTGCGGCGCTTCGCCGGGTACCACCACCTCGAGGGTGGTGAAGCCGGGCACCAGGCCGAGCCAGTTCGCCAGGAGGATGAAGAGGAAGAAGGTCGCCACCAGGGGCAGGAAGCGATCGGCCTTGTCACGCGAGTCGGTCGCGCCGTAGACGAGGTCGCGCAGCGCCTCGATGATCGCCTCCATCACATTCTGGAGCCCCGTCGGCACGAGCTGCATGTTGCGCGTGGCCAGCAGCGAGAGCACGAGCAGCAGCAGCATCGTCACCCAGGTGGCGAGCAGGGAGTTGGTCACCCCGAGTGGACCGAGCTGGAAGAGGACGTCGGAGCCGAGCTTGATCTGTTCGATCTCCTTGACTCGGAAGAAGATCAGACCGACCACGAAGAGTGCCAGGATGCCGATCCCCACCAGGCGCAGGTTGCGCTGCAGGTGCGCCCAGTAGATGAGCGCGAGGCAGGCGATGAGGAGTACGAAACCCACCAGATCGAAGCCCACCGGCGCATCCACCCCCTGTGTGAATGTCGTGCCCGCGTCGGACTGGCCGGATCCCCATTGATTCGGCGTGAATGTGCGCCTCGCGCATTACCGCCGGCCAGGCGGGCAGCGACCTGGCTGCGGTGCCCTTTCCGGGCGCTACTCCAGCCGCCTGGCGCCCAGCACGCGGTTGATGACCCGGAACACGGCCACCCCTCCCAGGACCACGCCGAGCAGCAAACCGCTGAGCACCAGCCAGGGGGATGTGCCGAGCAAGCCGTCGAGCCAGAGGCCGAGCCCGATCCCGAGTAGGATCGGCGTGACCATCACGAACCCGAGCTGGAGAAGCTGAGCGATGGGCCCGAGGCTGCTGTACACGGGAGCCACCCCCGGCTTCCTGCGCGCACAAAGTATAGCAGACCGCTTCACCCATCGGCAACCGGATCGTAACCGCGCCGCCCGCCCCGCTACCCCGCTGCAACCCCGGCGCGTCGCCCCGCCGACACCACCCGGCAACCGCCCGACCCCGCACCGGGTCGACCCCGCCCGCGCCCCGGTCACCGATATCTGCCGCTGCCGGGCAGCCACCCACCGGCGACGGCCGCACCTCACAGCTCCTCAGCCGGACGCTGCCAAGCGAAGCGGGTGACGGCGTCGGCGGGAAAGCCGCCCGGGTCGGCCCCCTCCCACTGCCAGAAGTCGGGCCAGAGGCGCTTGAACCGCAGCAGCTTGACGGCATCGGGCGGCGTCCGGGTGCTGAAGCGCACGTGGAGGCGGTCCCCGCTCTGGGTCAGGGTGTAGCGGGTCACGCCGGTGGCGCACAGCGCCCGCTCGACCTCGGCGGAGCCGAGCCGGGCGACGAACGCCTCGTGCTCCGCCTCGGCGCCGGGCGCGACCCGTCCGAGCCAGTGCGCTTCGCGCTCCATCTCACCGCCTCCCGCTAGCTCGCCCTAGTCGAGAGTCTCGAGCGCCTGGCGCAGCTTCTCGGCCGTGGCCTCGTTGTCGGAGGTGAACTGCACGATCAGGTTGCCGCGGCTGAAGAAGTGGGGCGTGGCACGCCAGGGCCGCTCCTGCCCGGCGATGATCCGCCCGCCGTCCTCGATCTTCGCGCTGTCAATGGCGCGCGCGTCGGGGTTCGGGTAGATCCAGACGACCGCCTGCTCTCCGTCGGCCTCGAACGAGGCCCCGACGACGGTGAAATAGGGCACGCGGAACTCGCGGGTCGAGGGTCGGACGTCGACGCCGAGCGCGCGGGCCCGGTCGAGGTATTGCTGGAGCGAGTAGGGCGTGCCGGCCTGCAGGGCCAGCGGCGGCAGCGACGGGTTGTAGGGGATCGGCGTCGGCAGCGGCAGCCCACCCGTTGGGCCGGTCGGCGTCGGGCCGACGGCCGGGCCCTCTGGCGCACCCTCGGGCGTGCCCGCCACCGCGGCCGGCGACGCCG
>JBHOQZ010000090.1:0-8833 GCA_042408635.1 Chloroflexota bacterium | reverse complement strand
GCTCGTCGCCCAGACGGCGGAGGAGGTGGCGGGCACGCGGCGCGTGGTCACGCTCAGCTACTCCTCGACCGTCGCCGCCGCGCTCGCCGCTGCCGCGGTCGAGGAGATCGTCGTCGGCGAGGGGCGGCCCGGCTGTGAGGGACGCCGGCTGGCGGAGCGATTGACCGCACCGGACTCCGTGGACTCCGGGCAGCCGGATCGGTCGGCGCAACGGCCCGATCGGCGCGTCGTCTTCGTCACCGACGCGCAGCTCGGGTTGCACCTGGATGGAGCCGCGGTCGTGCTCGTCGGCGCCGATTCGCTCCTGCCCGACGGCTCGACGATCAACAAGGCGGGGACGCTCCTGCTCGCCGCCACTGCGACGGCGCTCGGTGTGCCGGTGCTGGTCGCGGCCGACCGCTTCAAGCTCGCCGCCTGGTGGCGGCCGGGCGACCCGGTCGACCTGGACGCGATGCCGGCGGCCGAGGTCTGGGCCGAGGCGCCGCCGGGGATAGTGGTCCGCAACGTCTACTTCGACCGCGCGCCCGCCCGCTTCATCTCGGGCATCATCACGGAGCGGGGCCGTCTCGATCCGGCCGACCTGGAGGCGGTGGCAGATAGGCTAGCGACGCGTTTCGGGGAAGTGTACGGCTGGCGACGCGGCGCATCGGCTTGAGTCGCGGCTGCGACACGCGCCGGGCGAAGCGTGTACAATCCCGGGGAGCACGGCGCGCGAGCAGGAGGGGGACGAGCATGGCAGGTGCACCAGCAAGCGGGTACCCAGGCAAGGGCAATGGCTACCGGTCGATGCGCAGCGACACGGTGAAACGTGGGTTCGAGCGGGCGCCGCACCGGGCGCTCTTCCGGGCCACCGGCGCGATCCGCGACGAATCGGACTTCCGCAAGCCGTTCATCGCGATCTGCAACTCCTACGTCGAGATCATCCCCGGCCACACGCATCTGCAGGAGGTCGGGCGGATTGTCAAGGAGGCGGTGCGCGAGGCCGGGGGCATCCCGTTCGAGTTCAATGTCATCGGCGTCGACGACGGAATCGCCATGGGGCACGACGGGATGAAGTTCTCGCTGCCCTCGCGCGAGCTGATCGCCGACAGCGTCGAGACGATGGTCTCCGCCCACCACTTCGACGGCATGATCTGCATCCCCAACTGCGATAAGATCGTCCCCGGCATGCTCATGGGCGCGGCGCGCGTCGACATCCCGACCATCTTCGTCTCGGGCGGGCCGATGCGGGCGGGGCGGCTGCCCAGCACCGGCCAGGCGATCGACCTCGCCACCGTGTTCGAGGGCGTCGGCGCCTACGCCTCGGGGCGGATCAACGACGAGCAGTTGCGTGAGATCGAGCAGCACGCCTGCCCCTCCTGCGGCTCGTGCAGTGGCATGTTCACCGCCAACTCGATGAACTGCCTCTGCGAGGCGATCGGCATCGCCCTGCCGGGCAACGGCACCATCCTCGCCCGCACGCCCGAGCGTGAGGCGCTCTACCGGCAGGCCGCCCGCGCCATCCTCGACCTGGTCGACCGCGACGTCACCTTCCGCCAGATCATCAACGAGCGCGCCATCGACAACGCGCTCGCGCTCGACGTGGCGATGGGCGGCAGCACCAACACCGTTCTGCACACGCTCGCCCTGGCGCGTGAGGCCGGAGTCGACTACCCGATCGGCCGCATCAACGAGGTGGCGAAGCGCACGCCCCTGATCTGCAAGGTCGCTCCCTCGCGCCCGGAGGTCCACGTCGAGGACGTGCACCGGGCGGGCGGCATCTCGGCGATCCTGGCCGAGCTGGCGAAGCGCCCAGGCACGCTCCACCTCGACGCCCCGACCGTGACCGGCCGCACGCTGGGCGAGAACATCGCCGGCGCGACGATCGCCGACCACGACGTGATCCGCCCGCTCGAAGACCCGTTCCTGGCCGAGGGCGGGCTGGCGATCATCTTCGGCAGCCTGGCACCCGAGGGCGCGGTCATCAAGACGGCCGGCGTCGCGCCGAACATGTGGCGCTTCCAGGGGCCGGCGCGCGTCTACGACAGCCAGGACGAGGCGGTGCAGGGCATCCTCAACCGCCAGGTCAAGCCGGGCGAGGTCATTGTGATCCGCTACGAGGGGCCGAAGGGCGGCCCGGGCATGCAGGAGATGCTGACGCCGACTGGTGCCCTCATGGGTATGGGGCTGGCGGAGCAGTGCGCGCTGATCACCGACGGGCGCTTCAGCGGCGCCACCCGCGGCGGCTGCATCGGCCATATCTCGCCGGAGGCGGCGGCCGGCGGCCCGATCGCGGCGCTGCGCGACGGCGACCTCGTCTCGATCGACCTCCACGCCCACCGCCTCGATCACCACCTAAGCGAGTCCGAGCTGCACAAGCGCCTGGCGAGCGCGCGGCCGCCGGTGCGCCCGATCCGCAGCCGCTGGCTGCGGCGCTACCGCGGCCTCGTGACTAGCGGCAGCACCGGCGCTGTCCTGCGCGAGCTCGACGCCGACGCGCCCGACGCCCACCTCTTCGCCGAAGGCTCCACGCGCGCGGGCGCGGGCCTCGTCCCCGCCGACTGACCGGCCAGGATCGGCCCGCTTCCGGGATACCGGCGAACCCGCCGCGGTGCGCTCAGAGCCCAGCACTCGGATTGCTTGTCGACGAACTGATCGTGGTCATGCGCCCGCCCGGTGGGGGTTCAGAGGCGCGCGCCGCACCGACGCTGCCCAGCAAACCGGGCGAAGCACGCGGGCATTCCAGCCCCCTTGGGGCCTGCGTGCATTTAGCCTTGTCGTGCCCGGCCCCGCAACCGAGAAGTGGGGTGATAGGGCCACCAACCAGCCTGCCCGGCGACCGGGCGGTGCAATGCCGGCGTCGACCACGGCGCGTGGTCGACGTGCGGCCCGGGGGGAGCCTCCACGTGGTCCGAATCCTGGCACCCGACCTCGTGCTCGGCGCCGATGGCGCCGAGCACGGCCAGGCGGTCATGCTCGACGGCGAGCGGATCGTCGGCGTGGGGCCGCTCGACGCGGCCGAGCGCGCGGGCGGGGCGGTGGAACCGCTGCCCCACCGCGCCCTCGCCCCCGGCTGCTTGAACGAGCACAGCCACGCCTTCCAGCGGGCGCTGCGCGGTCGCGTCGAGCGGATCGACCCCGCCCACCCCCACGACGACTTCTGGACCTGGCGCGAGGCGATGTACGCGCTCGCCGACTCGCTCGATCCCGAGCGTCTGACCGCCCTCGCCGCGGCCTGCTACCGGGAACTGCGCGCCGCCGGCTACACGCGCGTGGTCGAGTTCCACTACCTCCACCATCAGCCCGACGGCACCCCCTACGCCGATCCGAACCGCCTGGCGCTGGCAGTCGTCGAGGCGGCCGAGGCGACCGGGTTGCGCCTGCTGCTCGTGCCCGTCGCCTACGCCCGCGGCGGGCGGCCGCGCTTCCGCGACCCCTCCGCCGCGGCGTATCTGGAGCGCCTCGACCGCCTGCGCGAGCGGCTGACGGGTCGGGCGCGGGTCGAGGTGGGGGTCGGCGTCCACAGCGTGCGCGCGGTGCCACCGGACTGGCTGCGCGCCGTCGCGGCCTACGCCGCGAGGATGGGTCTCCCGCTCCACGTCCACGCCGACGAGCAACCGCGCGAGGTGGCCGAGTGCCTGGCCGAACACGGCGTGCGGCCGATCCGGCTGCTGGCCGACACCGGCTGCCTCGGGCCGCGCACGACGGTTGTCCACGCCACCCACGCCGACGCCGCGGAGCTCGACCTGCTGGCCGCCAGCGGCGCCACGGTCTGCGCCTGCCCGACGACGGAAGGAAACCTCGGCGACGGCTTCCTGCCGGCCAGGGCGATCCTCGACCGCGGGATCGCCCTGCGCATCGGCTCCGACTCCCACGTGCGGATCGATCCCTTCGAGGAGCTGCGCGAGATCGAGACGAACGCGCGGCGGCAGGCCGGCCGACGCAACGTGCTGGTGGCGCCGGGCGACCGCTCCCCGGCAGCCTGGCTCCTCCGAGCCGCCTGGGGACGCCCGGGCCTGAGTCCCGGCGCCCCGGCCGACCTGATCGAGATCGACCTCGACCACCGCGCCCTGGCCGGGGTCGCGCCCGAGGACCTGCCGGCCGCCCTCGTCTTCGGCTGCGGCGCGGACGTCGTCGCGGCGACCTGGGTCGGCGGCGAGCGGTGGCCGACAGAGCGGTAGCGCCGCGACGGCCGACACGGTCGACCGGTGGCCCTTGACGACGGGGGGGCCGGCGCAGCCGGTCGGCTGGATCTGGCTCAGCGCCTGGGGCATGGCTGGCTGCTGAGGCAGGTTTGACGCGCCGGGCAGGCCCGCCGGCGGTCGGGTGCGCTACGATTGGGGGCGAAGTCGACGACCAGCCCGTTCCGCAGCCCGAGGCGAGGCCAACAGGCATGCCGTTCTTCATCGTCCGCCCGGCGTCTCCCGGCAGCGGCCGCCGCCTGGACATCGCCGATTCCGATCCGTTCCCCACGCGCGAGACGGCCGACGCGTCAGCCCGCGCCCGCTACGCCGACGACGTCTATCGGATCGTCGAAGCGGCCACGGTCAGCGAGGCGCTCCAGCGTGCCGCCTCGCCACCCACCCGACCGGACAACCCGCCCGGCGTCATCAGTGCCCGGCTGCGCGCCTCCTGAGCCGTCCCAGCCGCCGACGTGGCCCGAGCGGCGGCCGGCAGTCACATCGAAGCCCGTCGGCCGGCCGGGCGGCCGATACAGCCGCCAGAGCACGCCGGGCGAGCGCGGCGCACAGGTCGAAGCCCTGCAGGATCGGGCGCGGCCCGGGGAGCTCGGGTCAGCGCAGCAGTTCGAGCAACTCGGCGCGTTGCGGCTCGGCCGGCGGCGCCACTGGCGTATGCACGAGCAGGCAATAGAGCAGGTGGCGCCAGCGACCCCCGTCGGCGGCGTGACGCGCCAGCGCAGGCGAATTGCCGGTGACGTGCCGCCCGATCAGGTGGAGCCGCGAGTCGGCCGAGACGTTGTCAGCCACCTTCGCCGCCACCCCGCCGCCCAGGCGACCGACGTGCGGCGCCACGAGATGCACTGCGATGCAGCGCGCTGGGCACTCAGCGCAGCCCGCCCGCTCGATCGGCGGCGCGGCCGCCACCACCGCGATCAGGCGCCCGCGGGCGCCCGCGAAGGCGTCGCGCGCCACCTCCGTGAGCTCCGGCGCCACCGCCCAGGTCGCCAGCAGCTCGGCCAGCGCCCGTGCCGCGCGGTCGCGCGTCAGCCGCTGGGCGGGATCGAGCGACCGCTCCTCCGCCGGCAGGAGTTGGTTGGCGAGGCCGGCCTGCTCGGCCACACCCGCCGCCGCGCCGGGGAGCGCGGCCATCCGCGCCAGCAAGAGCTCAGCCAGCCAGCGGTGAGCCGCCTGCGCCGCCGCGCAGTAGGTCGGTCCCCAAGCATCGGCGGCCTCCGCCGCGCGGTCCCGCCCGCGTGCCGCGTCACCCGACCCGGCCGCCCCTCGCCACGCCGCCCAGAGCGCCCAGGCCGTCTCCGCGTCGTCGAGCAGCAACGCCTCGAAGCACGGACGCAGCGCCTCGAGGTGCGCCGCCTCCCCGCCCGCCTCAACCAGGCGGTGGAAGTAGCGGCAGGGCGCGGGGCAGCCCGCGCAGCCGGCGTGTCGAAAGAGGTAGGCGCGCTCGACCGGATCGACAGCCGCGAGCGAGCGGCGGAGCTGCGCCTCGCCCAGGTCCGGCACCTGGGTCTCCTTGACGCGCGCCACGTGCGTCAGGACCGCCTCCCCGATCCGCTCGTCGTGGACGACCGCGAAGCCGGGCGAGAGCGTGTTGAGGTGGCGGATCTGGCGCTCGGTGAGGTTGATTGAGCTGCCGACGATCTGACGGTCGTGGGGGTCGTTCAGCCGGTGCACGATCTTGAGGTTCGAGTTCTTGAGCGTCTCGGGGGCGAGCGCGGTCGGCACCTGGTCGGCGATGATGAACCCTTCGCCGTAGGCGCGCATCTCCGCCAGCATGTCGGTGAACATCGACACCGCTTTGGAGCGGGGATCGCCCACCTCGGCGCTCGCCTGCCCGGGTCGGGCGCGCAGCAGCCGGTGCGCCTCCTCGATGAGCGTGAGGTGCTGGAGCGTGCCGCGCCGGCTGGCCGGGATGTCGCGCTGGCGCACCTCCGCGTGCTCGTAGAGCCGCGCGAAGATGAGCGCCATCACGAACGCCTTCTCCTCGTCGTCGCCCAGGTTCTTCAGCTCGATCACGGTCGGGTGCTCGAACAGGTCGCGCAGCGGGGTCGACCGGCTCGTGTTGAGCATCAGGCCCTTGTTGCCGACCATGAGCCCCTTCAGCCGCGAGCGCAGCGCCGCGCCCATGTTTTGGCGCACCTCGGTGGCGTAGCCCTTGCGGATCATCACCAGCTCGATCTGGTCGTGCAGGTCTTCGAGGCAGGGCGTGAGCGCCGCCAGCTCGTCGAGGGTGTGCCGATGGCGCAGGAAGCGATTCTCCGAGGTGAAGAGGCTCCAGCCCCGCTCGGTGTAGACGTCGAGGATCGCCTCCTCGAGCACCTGCGGCATCCCGGCGAACATCGCGAACGAGGCGTTGAACACCGCCTTGAGCAGGTCGATGTGCAGCCCGAGCGGCACGCCCGGCACGAGCGCGAGCGGGTTGAGGCGCAGCGCCCGCGGCGAGTCGCCCCCGATCGAGAAAACGCGCAGCCGCTGGCGCAGTTCGCGCGTCTCGACCAGCCGCCGGTACTCGGCCTTGGCCGGCTCGACCACGAGGAAAGGCACGCCCAGGCGCGTGTGCGCCTCGAGCAACAGGCGCATGCACGTGTTGGTCTTCCCGAAGCCGGTCGTGCCGGTCACGAAGACGTGCCGGTTGAGCACATCGTCCGTGATCGTCACCGGGCCGAGGTCGCGCCCCTGCGCATCGCACAGATAGCCCAGCGTGACGCAGCGCTCGGTCGGCGGCGGCGCGGTCAGCGCGAACTCGCCCATGTCGCGCATCGGCAGGCCCGGCAGCTCGTGCTGGGGCAGGTTCACGAGCACCGCCAGCTCCTCCGAGTTGACGCAGGTCGCCAGCGCGTCGTACGGCTGGCCCAGCGGGTGGCCCTGCTCGCCCTCGCGCGGGCGCAGCCCGAGGATCTGGCCGCGCTCGGCGGCCTCGCGCAGCATGTGCGGCGGCAGGAAGAGCGGCCGGATCGGGTCGAGGGCGCTGGCGTCGCCGCTGGCGAGGCTGCGCAGCGCCGCCGCCACGCTGCGGACGCCGGCCTCGCTCTCCGCCGCGACGTAGACCGCCATGCGCCACCAGCCGCCGCTGCGGCCGTGCTGGAGGCGGTCGATGTGCTGCGTCAGCAGGTGCTCGCACGCCTCGGCGTTGGTGTTCAGCAGCTCGACCGTGCTCGACTCGGACCACGACTCGCCGGTGCTGATCTGGCGCGCGTCGTCCATCAGCCGCTTGGTGAGCTGCTGATTGGAGAAGAAACCCATGGACATCAGGAACTGCGCTAGGCTGCCCACGGCCGGCGCGCCGGTGAAGGCGCCGATGATGGAGGGGATCACGGCCAGCCCCACCAGGATGGTCGGCGCCTGCGCCTTCCAGCCGGTGGTCGAAGGCGGACGCTCCGTCCGCCCCGCCCCCTCGGTGTGGCCCGCCGAGCGCACGACCGAGGTGCGGGTGTAGGTGTGGACCTCGCTGCGCAGGCGCCGGCAGCGGTCGAGCGCCCCGTCGACCGCCAGGGGCGGCAGCGGCTCGGCCGCCACGACGAGCGCGTAGCGGTGGTCGCCCACCGCCCGCACTAGCCGGTCGAGGCTCTGGAGCGGTACTGGCAACCCCCCCGCACCCCGGCCGGCGCCGCGACCCGACGGGATGCCGGTGATCGCGGCCAGCGCGGGCGCCGTCTGGAGAAGGCTCGCCAGCTCGGGCAGGCCGTCGTCGTCCAGCCGCGCCACCGCCCCGAGAGAGAGCCCGGAGAAATAGGCGCGGAAGGCGCTCGCCTGCGCCGCCAGGTAGTCGGTGGTCGAGCGCGCACCCGCACCCGGCACCCGCCGCGCCCCCAGGTAGAGCCGGTGGCGCGTGCCCGTGCCGTGCAGCACCATCATCAGCGTGTGGCCCGGCTCGTGGCAGGCCGTGAGCACGTGGGGCATCGCCCGCGCCCACGCCTCGGCGTGCTCGGGGCGCGCCATGGCGGTCACCTCGCGCAGCAGCGGGCGGGCCTCGTCGTTCGGCGCCGCCTCCAGCTGCCAGCGGTGCGCCTCTAGCTCGGTCAGATAGCGCCGCTCGAGCAGCGAGACGAGCATGAGCGGCAGCGCCTCGGCCAATTGGAGCTGGAGCATGTCGCGGTGGCGCTGGTCGAGCACCCCGCCGGGCGGGGCGGCGGCCGGCACCGGCCGGGCGACCGGGGCCGGCTCGGCCTGGTGGGCCGGCTGTGGCAGGGGCGGGCGCGTGACGTCCATGGTGTACCTCGTCTGGGCTGGTCCGCCGGGCCTACCCGGTCGGCTGATCGTCGCCTGCCGGCACGCCCGATCCGCGTGGGTCGAGCCGCCCGGCCTTGCCGGTGGTTGCCTGGCCGCGCGCAGGCGCGGCGGGGCCCGGAGGCGGACCGGCCTGGGCGAACGGGGAGCGCTCCCAGGGCGGCCGCACGGGAGGCACCGCCGTCTGATGCGGCCGCTCGGCTGGCGGAGCGGGTGCCGGCTGCTCCTGCACCGGGGCGACCTGCCCGCCTTCGGGAATGCTGCCGATTCTGGCCTGACCACCGGCCACCGAGGCAAGGCGCGGTGCGCGCGGCGCCGAGACCTGCGGTGTCGGCGCGCCGCTGAACGCCGCTCGGAGCTGCGGCCAGAGGGCCGCCCCGGCCGCGACGTCTTCCTCGGGCACCGCGCTCAGCCAGGTCCGCCCCGGAACC
>JBHOQZ010000083.1:0-3258 GCA_042408635.1 Chloroflexota bacterium | reverse complement strand
CCTCGTCTCCGACCTGCTCGGTACTGGAGAGACGCCCCTCTGGGTCGTCGCCCGGACCGTGCTGGGCGACACGGCCTGGACCCGGCTCGACCTTGCCCGCTGACCCGAACGCTCACGATTCGCCCGAGTCGCGCGCCGCTTCGCGTCGTTGGACAGCGGCCGAGGCATCGATGTCGCTAGCGCGGCTCGACGAGCTCGATCATCGCGCCGTCCGGCCCCGTATGAAGGCGATCCAGTTGGTAGGCGAGTCCTGCGGCTCGGTCGCGATCTCGACCCCCGGGTGCGCAGCCGCTCGACCCCCGCGTCGACGTCGGTTACCCCAAGACCGATGTGCTCGGTGGTGTATCGCCGCTGCCCACCCCCCGCCAGGTCCTCGCCCGGCCGGGCGGCGCGCAGGAGCACGCGCACGCCCGCCAGGCGCAGCTCGCTGGTTGGGCACCGCGGGCCTCACGCCGCCCAACCAGCTCCGCCGCGACGCCGTCCACGAACCACGCCTCCGTCGCGGCCAGGTCCGAACTGACGATGTGGATGTGGTGAAAGGTGTACCCCGCTACCTCGGCCATGGCTGGCTCCTCTCGCTCTGCGCCCGATCGTAATCGGCGCGCTCGGGCCGGGTCGGCGCCGCCGGCCGGTGCCGGCGGCTCAGCGTGAGCGCTACTATCGCGCTGCACCGGCTCGGGGCGATAGTAGCGCCGACGCTCTCGGTTGCGGTCCGGGAGCTCAATCGGCCGCCCGCTCGGCCTCGTCCGGCGGACCGGTGAGCGGCGCCAGGTCGTCGGTCCGTGGCCCAGCGGCGGGGCGGGCGAGCCAGCGCGGCGCCCACCAGTTCCAGTCGCCGAGCAGCCGCATCGTGGCCGGCACGAGGAGCGCCCGGATGATCGTGGCGTCGATCACGATGGCGGCGGCCAGCCCGACCCCCAGCTCCTTGATGATGCCCAGGTCGGTGAACGAGAAGGAGCCGGCCACCACGACCATGATGAGCGCGGCACTGGTGATGATGCGGCCGGTGCGGGCGAGCCCGAGCGCGACGGCGCGGGCGTTGCTGCCAGTGCGCAGCCACTCCTCGCGAATGCGCGTGAGCAGAAAAACCTCGTAATCCATGCTCAGCCCGAAGAGCGTGCAGAACATGATGATCGGGGTGAGCGCCTCGATCGTGCCGTCGGTCTCGTAGTGCAGGAGCGCCGCCAGGTGGCCCTCCTGCAGTGCGAAGACCACCACGCCGTAGGCCGCCACCACCGAGAGCGAGTTCATGAGCACCGCCTTGAGCGGCAGCACCACCGAGCGGAAGAGCAGCAGGAGCACCAGGTAGGTGGCGACGACGATGAACAGGATCGCGCCAGGGAACGAGCCGTAGAGGCGCTCGATGAAATCCTGTTGACCTGCGGTCGTGCCGCCGACAAGCGCCTGCCAACCCGCGGGCCAGGCCCGGGCGCGCAGCGCGCGCACGAGCTCCCCTGCACGCTCGGAGCGGGGATCCTCGGGCTCGATCCGCAGCAGGGCGAGGTCGCCCGCCTGGAAGCGCGGCACGGCCGCCGCCAGTTGGGGGTTGAGCCGGTAGAGACCGCTCGCGTAGAGCTGCTGGTAGCCCTCGCGCGAGAGCTCGACCCCTGGCAGGCTCACCAGGCTGTCGACCCGGACCACCCCCTGGAGCGCGCGCAGCTCGGCGACCACGTCGTACAGCTCGCCGATGCGCTCGGCGTCGAGCACGACGCCCGGGGCGCGCACGATCACGATGGTGGGAGCGAGGCTGCCAGCGCCGAACTCGCGGGACAGGATGTCGTAACCCTGGCGCGAGGGCATGTCGGTGGGCAGGCTCGAAGCGTCCGGCAGGCTGAGGCGCATCACCAGCACGGGCGAGGTGAGCAGCGCGATCAGCAGGCAGACCAGCCCGAGCACGGCGCCTGGCCGTCGCATCACTGCGACCGCCAGGCGCGGCCAGAAGTCGTCGAGGGGGCGGCGGCGCAGGCGCAGCACCTGCAGCGCGTTCACGCGCGGCCCGACCACGCCCAGCACTGCCGGCAGCAGCGTGAGTGAGGCAAGCGCCGAGACGCCGACCACGATCGAGCCACCGATCCCAACCGACCGGAGCATCTCGAAGTTGAGCAGGCTCAGGCCCGTCAGGCCGATCATCACGGTCAGGCCCGAGAAGAGGACCGCCTCCCCGGCCGTGGCCACGGTGCGCGCCAGCGCGGTGTCGAGCGGGCCGTCGTCCAGCTCCTCCCGAAAGCGGCTGACGAAAAGGAGCGAGTAGTCGATGCTGACGCCGAGCCCGATCATCGTCGCGGTGTTGAGGACGAAGATCGACAGGTCGGTGTGGCGCGCGATGCCGTAGAGGAGCGCGAGCGTCACCACCACCGACACCGCGCCGACCAGGAGCGGTGCCCCCGCCGCCACCACCGTGCCGAAGACGAGGAGGAGCACGAGCGCCGCCAGCGGGAAGGTGATCGTCTCCGCGCGGCGCAGGTCGCGCTCGGAGACGAACTCGATGTCAGCGTAGACCGCGGGTCCGCCGGTGACGTAGGCACGGATGGGTCCGCCGGGCACGATGTCGCGGTAGCGCTCGACCTCGTTGACGGACTGGTCGAGCGGCACGTCGAGCCAGGCGTTGACCGTGGTGGTCCGGCGGTCGGCGCTGACGGGCCCCTGCTCGACCCCCACCACGCCCGGGCGCGTGCGCAGGCTCTCGGCCACGTGGGCCAGCGCCGCCTGGTACGCGGGGTCGTCCACCGTGATCCCGTCGCTCTGGAGGACGACGGTGACCAGGCTCGGGTGCACACCGAACCTGGTTTCGAGCAGGCGCAGCACCCGGCTTGCTTCGGTCTCGCCGATATCGTAGCCGCCGGCCTTGAGCGCCCTCGGCAGGAGGGGGGCGTAGACGGCGCCCACCAGGAGCGCGACGGCCCAGACCACGATGATCTGCCAGCGCCGCCGATAGACCCAGCGCCCGAACCGCACCCCGAACGCCGCCGCGCCGGGCTCGTCCCCGGCCACCCCGTCCTTCAACCCCGATCCCTTCCCGTCGATCGCCACCCCTTCACTATACCTCGAACAAAACCTGGACGTGAGCTGGACCACCGGCGGGGGCGCGGCGCGACCGGGTCCCGCCCATGCTCCCCACCGCCTTGCCGTCGGCGGTTCCGCCCTGGCGGCCGACAGGAGGAGCCGGGCGCGGCGGCGGCGCGCGGCCGAGTCTGGGGCACGGGCGATTGAGGGAGCCGCTCCCGGCGAGTATGATGGCGGGGCAGGCTGGATCGTGGA
>JBHOQZ010000079.1:0-4007 GCA_042408635.1 Chloroflexota bacterium | reverse complement strand
GCGCGGCGAGCGCGGCGTCGAGCCCGCCCTTGAGCACGATCCGCTCGGCCGCGTGCTCGGGCACGAGGGCGAGGTGGCGCCGGCCGCCGACCAGCACCTCGGCCGCCCGCAGCCGTTCGAGCGCGGCTGCCGTCAGGCCGGCCGTGCCGTCCTCCCCGATGCCGATCACGTCGATCGGCGGCACGCCGTCAGCCGTCATAGCCGCGTCCGAGGAGGTTGCCGGCGAAGTCGACGAGGAGCGCCTCGACCGCGAGGCGGCCCTTGGCGTAGGCGCGGCACTGCTCCGCCACGCGCTGGGCGAGCTGTGGGAAGACGGCCTGGAGGCCGGCCGCCTGCGCCAGCTCCTGGAAGTGGCGCGCGGTGTTCGCCCCGCGCATCGCCTCGGCCAGCTCGGGCGGTGCGCCCGCCTCCTCTGCCAGCGCGGCCAGGAAGGCGGGGTCGACCTGGTTACCTGCCACATGCGTCATCATGTGCCCCTTGGCGAGCTTGGCGAACTTGCCAACCATCCCCGCCAGCGTCGCCAGCTCGATGCGGTTGGCGACGCAGCGCCGGAGCGCGTGGCCCGTGAACTCGGCCATCTCGACGAACGCCAGCGGGTCGAGATCGGGATAGTAGCGCATGGCGAACTTTTCGCTGCGCCCGCCGGTTGCCAGGACGACGTGGCGCAGCCCGTTCGCCGCGGCCACGTCGATCGCCTGCTCGACGCTCGCCCGCCAGGACGCGGTCGAGTAGGGCTGGACGATGCCGGTGGTGCCCAGGATCGAGATGCCGCCGAGGATGCCGAGCCGGGGGTTGAACGTCTTCTTCGCCAGCGCCTCGCCCCCGGGCACCGAGATCGTCACGCGCAGCCCCCGCGGCGTGAACGAGTCCTGGCCGGGCTCGGCGCCGAGCGCCGCCCGCACCTCGGCCTCGATCATCTGACGCGGCACCGGATTGATCGCCGGCCCGCCCACCTCGAGCCCCAGCCCCGGCCGCGTCACCGTGCCCACACCCTCCCCGCCGCGCAGCTCCAGGCCCGGGGCGTCGCGCCACTCGACCAGCGCCCGGATCTCCGCGCCGTGGGTCACGTCCGGGTCGTCGCCCGCGTCCTTGATGACCGAGGCGAGGACGCCGCTGGCCTGTGGCTCGCAGCGGTGAAGGGTGAAGGTGGCCTCGCGCCCGGCAGGCAGCCAGATCGTGACCTCGCGCTGCGGCTTGCCGCTCACGAGGTGGCAGGTGGCGGCGCGCGCGGCCGCGGCGGCGCACGCCCCGGTCGTGTAGCCGGTGCGCAGGCCGCGGCGGCGCACGCGGCTGAAGCCGGTTTCGGGATCGACGGCCATGGCTACGGGGCCCCCTCTCCCGGCCCGAGGACGGCCCCCTCTCCCGGCCTCTCCCCCAAGGCTGGGGGAGCGGGGAGGATGATCACGACTTCTGGGCTTTCGTCGGGGGCTGGGGAGCGTGTGGTGTGGTGGCGTGCCGGGCTGGGGGCGGGCTGGTCGGTCGGGGTGGTGGCGAGGGTGAGGAGGGCGTTGAGGGTGGCGGCGGCCAGCGGGGAGCCGCCGCGGGTGCCCTCGATGGTCAGCCAGGGTAGGTCGCGCGCCATGAGCTCGGCCTTCGATTCGGCGGCCGCCACGAAGCCGACCGGCATGCCGACGACGAAGGCGGGGCGGCACTGCCCGGCGTCGACCAGGTCGAGGAGCGCCAGCAGCGCCGTCGGCGCGTTCCCCACGACGACGCCCGAGCCGTCGAGGGTTCCGTCTGCCGCCAGCAGCCGCATCGCCTCGGCCGACCGCGGCAGGCGGCGGGCGCGGTCGGGGTCGTTCATCCGGGCTGTTGGAGCCGCCGGGTTGATCTCCCGCGCCACGGCCGGCATGGCACTCTCTGCCTGATCGCTGCTGCGACGCCGGCCTTCGACCCGGCAGGCGGTGGGCCGCTTCGAGCTCTCCGCCTGGACAGGTGCGACGCCGCCCGACGTCTGAGGTTCGACCCGGAGGGCGGTGAGCCGCTTCGAGCTCTCCTCCACCCGGTCGATGGCGGCCACGATGGTGCAACCGAGCTGCCCGGCGCGCCGCGCGTTGAGCGCGACCGCCACCATGCGCACGTCGGTCACGATCCGGCAGCCGCCACGCAGGGCGCTCAGCGCCGCCGCCACCGTGCCCGGCGCGATCCGCACGAGCGGAGCGAGCGCGGGGTCACCCCCAGCGTAGACGATCCGGCGCACGATCGTGCGCTCGGCGGGATCGGCCGGCAGCGCCGGGCCGAGGATCGCCTCGATGTGGGCGAGGCTGCGCCGCTCGATCTCGTCGGGCGGCAGCGCGTAGCGGTCGAGCAGGCTACTCACCGGTCTTCTCCCCGGCGGCCTGGCCGGCGCGAAGCCGGCTGGGCGCACACGCTCCTCGCCGAGCCGCTCATCTGGCCGCCTCCGAGCCGGCGGCATAGGCGCAGGCGTCGACGAAGCGTGGCGCGAGCGCCGGGTGGCCGGCGAGGTGCAGGTGGACGTAGCTGGCGAGCCGGTTCGGCGCGCCGTAGCCTTCCGGCCGGACGCCCTCTGGAGCATCCGGCCGCGCGCCGGGGCCGACGATTTCCCAGGGCGCGATCTCCGGCGAGGACTCGGGGTAGCCCTCGAGGGTGGACCAGTGGAACTCGTGCCCTCGCAACCGGTCGCCCGGGCGCGTGAACGGCGTCGCCTGCCGCGCCCGCACGGTCCGGTAGCCGAGGGTCAGGCGGCGCCGGTCGAACCGGGTCCAGCCGGGCAGCAGGCCCACCATGCGGTGGTGGCGGCCCTCGGCGTCGGTCAGGCCCTGGAGGAGATACATCAGACCGCCGCACTCCGCCCAGATGGGGACGCCGCGCGCGTCGGCCGCCAGGATCGCACGGCGCAGCCCGTCGTTGGCGGCGAGCGTCGCCGCGTGCAGCTCGGGAAAGCCGCCGCCGAGGTAGATGCCGCTCGTGCCGGGCGGCAGGTCGGCGTCGGTCAGCGGACTGAACGGCACGAGCTCCGCCCCCCAGGCCGCGAGCAGGTCGAGGTTGTCCTGGTAGTAGAAGTGGAACGCGGCGTCGCGCGCCAGCGCGATCCGCGCCCGCCGCGGCTGCGGCGAGTCCGGGTACGCCGACCGGGCGGCGACGACCCAACCCGGGCCGCGGCCGTCGGAGCCGGCAGGCGCCGACCGGTCCGGCTGTGCCAGATCGTCCCGCCCGATCGGCCGCCCCGGCTCCTCCGCTGATCGGCAGTTGTCCATGAGCCAGGTCGGGCGCGGCGGGTCGCACTCGGCGAGGGCGAGCAGGCGGTCGAGGTCGATCCCCCCACCGGCTGCGGTTGGCCCCGAGACAGCATCGGCCGCGCGCTCGACGACGGCGCCGAGCGCCGGGTTCTCGGGGAGGGGCACGAGCCCGAGATACCGCTCGGGCAGCGCCAGATCGGGGTCGCGGCGCAGGTGCCCCAGCAGCGTGAGCCCGGCCTCCTGCTCGATCGGCCCGCGCACGGCGGCCAGATGGGCGTCGCTCGCGATCCGGTTGAGGACCACCCCGGCGAACGGCAGGGCGGGGTCGAAGTGGCGGCAGCCGAAGGCGATGGCGGCCAGGCTCCGTGCCGCCTTGCCCGCGTCGAGCACGAGCACCACCGGCGCGCCGAGCCGCTTCGCCACCTCGGCGGTGCTGGCCCGCTCGCCCTCGCCGGTGCGGCCGTCGAACAGCCCCATCACCCCCTCGATCACCGCGACGTCGGCGCCGACCATCGCCCGATGGAACGATTCGAGCAGCGCGTCAGCGTCGAGCAGCCAGCCGTCGAGGTTGCGTGACGGCCGCCCGGTCGCGATGGCGTGGTAGGTCGGATCGATGTAGTCCGGCCCGACCTTGAAGCCCTGGACGCGCAGCCCGCGCCGTGCCAGCGCACGCATCAGGCCGACGGCGATGGTCGTCTTACCCGCGCCGCTGGTGGGTGCCGCCACCACGATCGCCTTCATCCCCGGCGCCCTCCGCCCCGGCCAATTGACCCGACTACACCGATCCGGCGCCGCTCCGGGCCGAAC
>JBHOQZ010000078.1:0-1020 GCA_042408635.1 Chloroflexota bacterium | reverse complement strand
CCTCGTGACCTGGCAGCGGGACGGGGCACCATGGAACGTTGCGACCGGCAGCCCGGTCGCGGTCGGCACAACGGGCCCGAATATCTCGCGGTGCCTCGTGCTGCGCCCCGACCTGTCGGTGCGCACGCAGGCGAGCGGGCTGCAGCACCCGGTCGCGGTCATGTTCGACACCGGCGGGGCGGTCGACGTGTCGGGCGGCAACCAATGGGCGGCCGGGATGAACGCGGACGATGTGCACCCGTCGAGCGCGGGCGCCCAGGCGATGGCTAACGCGATCGCAACAAGCGTGTTCAGGCAGGAGCCGCCGGTGTACAGCGGTGCGTAGGAGGCGACATGAGGCTGCTCAACACGTCCGATAAGCCGGTCAAGGTTGGGGGCGTTGGGATCGCGCCTGGCGAGGTGGCGGACGTCACTCCCACACCCAGCGAGTGGGATCGGCTGTGTGTGCGCGGCCCGCTCGCGGTTGTGCCCGACGGCCTCCTCGACGACCAGGGCGGGTTGCAGCATCCCCCGCCGGATGTGCTCGCCCGCTACGGGCTCGATCTCGCGGACCGGTAGCCAGCGTCGCGCGGGGCGCGCCGCCCAGCGCTGGGGGCGACATGGGGCGGGTCGCTCCGTTGCCCGGGCATGGACGCCCGCCGGGGGCAGCGCCGGTGTGGCGCGCCCCGCGGGATGCTGCGATCCCCGGATGAGATGCCGCCGCGGATGCGTGCCGCCGTTTTGGCGGCGATCCGCGACGACGGTTGGGGCGAGATAGAGGTGCGTGGCTGGTTCCCGCCGCACGACGCGGGGGACCCGGTGGAGGTGTTGGTGTTGGCGCGCTCACCGGGTTCCGCGCGGTGGGTGCCGCTCCGCGTGTTGGCTTCGAGCGGTGTGCGCCCGGATGTCGTGGCGCAGCATCGCGGCTGGTGATGGGTGTGGTTGCGGGCGAGACGGTGCGGCTCGTGATCCCTGGGCGGCCGGTGCCGTTGCAGCGCGCCCGGGCCAGACGGGGCGGGTGGAGGTGGACGTGGACGTCCA
>JBHOQZ010000076.1:0-1667 GCA_042408635.1 Chloroflexota bacterium | reverse complement strand
GCTCGTGCAGCGCATGGCGACGGGTGAGGTCGAGTTGATCGTCGGCGCCCGGCGCGACACGCAGTTAGGCCCGGTGGTGCTCGTCGGGCTCGGCGGCGTGCTGGTCGAGGTGCTGCGCGACGTACAGCTCGCCCCGTCGCCCCTCGCGCCCGGCTCCGCGCTCGACCGCCTGCAGCGCCTCCAGGGCTGGCCCGTGCTCGCCGGGGTCCGCGGCCGGCGGCCCGTCGACCTGGCCGCGGTGGCCGAGGTCGTCAGCCGGGTGGGCTGGCTCGCCCACGACCTGCGCCACCGCCTGCTCGAACTCGACGTCAACCCCCTCCTCGCCGGCCAGCGCGGCTCCACCGCCGTCGACGCCCGCGCCCGGCTCGAGTAGACGGCTTAGCGGTCGCCCCGCAGTGCTGGTCAGCGCCTGGGGCCTCCTGACCGCCGATCGGGTGAGGCAGCGGCGGGCACCGCGTGGTGGGACGCGTGCTCCAGCAACCGCGGCCGAACCGCCCGGATCAGCCCGGCGGCGCACCGCTGACCGGCCCGACCGGCCGACAATGAGCTTGTGCCAGGGCATGGCTGGCTACCTGCACGTGGAAAGGCCGCTCGCGCTCCAGGAGATCACGACCGATGGATCAGCCACCGGGAAGGCGTCGCCCTTGCCGAGGCGGGTGATGTCCTGCCGGAACCGCCACGTGAAGCGGTCGCGTTGGGACCGGTCACAGACGTCGGGCCACCGCGTGCTCATCACCACGGTGCCGCCCTGCTCGTTGACCGTCGACTCGATGCCCGTGGCGAGGCCGGCCTGGGCGATGTTGGGATTGGTGTCCTTGACGATGATCTCGACCAGCCGTCAGGTGGTGACGGGCACACGGTCGGTGACGCTGACGGGCGGGACCAGGGCCGGTAGACTGCCGCTCAGCGCCAGGAGGAGTGCCACGCCCATCAGGAGCGACCTGCTCCGCTTCACCCACCAGCAGCGCGTGGGCGTCAAGGAACAGAAGCGTATCGCAACTCAACGTCTAGTCTAACAAGGGCGTGACGCTGCCTGAGTTGCGGCCGGTGCCAGGTGAGGTCAGCGGGCGAAGTTGACGCGGACGGTCATGCCGGGGCGGAGAGCGCGGGCGGGGGGGATCGGGTCGATGATGACCGGGTAGAAGGCGTCGCCGGTCGCGTCGACCTGCGGCTGGACCGCCACCGCCCGCACCTGCCCGAGCAGGGTGACCCCCTCGAGCGCGTCGACCGTCATCGTCACCGTCTGGCCGCGCGCCACGTACTCGATCAGGAACTCGTCGACGTCGAGCGTCTCGATCTGGAGCTGCGAGGGGTCGACGAGCTGCACGATCGTGGTGCCCGCCACGACCGTGTCGCCCACATTCGCCAGCCGCGCCGAGACGACGCCGGACCAGGGCGCGGTCAGCACCTCGACGTCGCCGGTCACGCCGCGCACGCGCGCCACCTCCTGGCCCGCCGCCACGCCGTCGCCCAGGTCGACAACGATCCGGTCGACCACGCCGCCCGCGAGCGTGCCGACGCGCGCCTGGTTCACCGGCCGCACCTGCGCCCGCGCGATCAGCCGGGGCACCGGCGTGGCCTGCGGTGCCGGCCCGCTCGCCTCGCGGTTGCCCGGTGCCTGGCCCGCTTGCCAGGCCAAGGCGGCGCCGATCGTCAGCGCGAGCGCC
>JBHOQZ010000067.1:0-13172 GCA_042408635.1 Chloroflexota bacterium | reverse complement strand
CTCGAGGTGGACGTGCCCGACGGGGAGCGCGCCCGCCGCGCCTCTACCGCGGCGCGGGTGGGGCGCTCCGCCACGCCAGCCGGGGTCGTGGATCCGGGGCGGCCGGCGCCCGGGGTGGACGGCGCAGCCCGCCTCCAGCCGGACGCGAACGGCGTCCAGCCCCACGCCTCGGATGGTGTCGGTGGCCCTGCGGCGGCGAGCGATAACGGGACGAGGTCGGGTGGTCGGCCGGTCAACACCGCCGGCACCAGGAGCGAGCCGTGAGCACGATCCGCATCCTGATCGTCGACGATCACGAGATCGTCCGTGAGGGCCTGACCGGCATGCTCTCGACGCAGCGCGATTTTGAGGTGGTGGGCTGCGGCGCCGACGGCGAGGAGGCGGTCGAGCTGGCGCGGCGCCTGCGCCCCGACGTTGTCATCATGGACCTCGAGATGCCGCACACCGACGGTGCCGAGGCGACGCGACGTTTGCGCGACCAGGACCCCGACATCCGCGTGCTCGTACTCACCGCGTATGACAGCGACGAGCGCATCATCGACGCGGTCAAGGCGGGCGCGCGCGGCTACCTCCTCAAGGGCCTGCCGCGCCAGGAGCTGTTCCAGGCGATCCGCATCGTCCACGCCGGCGGCTCGCTGCTCCAGCCCACGATCGCAACGCGCCTGATCGCGCGGGTGGACGAGCTCACGCGGCGCGACCTGACCGCCCCCGTTTCCCCGCCGGCCGCCCGGCTTATGGCTCCGTCTGGCGGTGGCGAGCTGGCGTCGGCGGCCCCGCCGCTCCACGCGCGGGCAGGTCATGGCTCCGAGTCCGCCCCGGCCACTGCCACAAATGGGCTGCTGTCGAGCACGGTTGCCTTCATGTTCACCGATGTGCGTGGCTTCACCGCGCTCGTCGAGCGGATCGGGGAGGAGGCGGCGCATGCGCGCCTGGCCGAGCACGAGCGGATCGTGCGCGAGGAGGTGGCTCGGCACCACGGCACGGTGGTGAAGGGCACCGGCGACGGCTTCATGTGCGTGTTCGTGAGCGTGCGTCAGGCGCTCCGCGCGGCGGTGGCGATCCAGAGCGCGCTCGCGGCGCGGCCAGGCGCGCGGGCCCAGCCTGCAGGCGCGGCCACCGCCTCGGGTCCAGCGGCCGACGCCCTGCCCGGGGGCCGCGTGCAGATTGGCATCGGCATCGACGCGGGCGAGCCGGTCGAGCGCGACGGCGACTACTACGGCTCGGCGGTGAACTTCGCGGCACGACTGTGTGGGCGGGCGCGCGGAGGCCAGATCATCGTCTCGGACACGGTGCGTAATCTCATCCGGGTCGTGGAGGGTGCGCGCTACCACGATCTCGGCTGGCAGCCGATCAAGGGCTACAGCGAGGAGTTTCACCTTTTCCTGCTCGACTGGCAGCCAGATCGCCATCCGAACGGCCACGCTCGGCATCACGCCGAATCAACGAGCGCTCCGGGTACCGACGCCGTTGCCGGGGAACAGCCTGAACCCCGACGCCAGACGGCCCGTGCCGATCATGACAGCCTGAGCGAGGCGCCGCTGATCGGCCGGGAGGCGGACCTCGAGCGGTTGAAGCAGGAGCTCGAGGCGGTGGCGGCCGGCCGCGGCCGCACGGTGCTGATCTGCGGCGAGCCCGGCATCGGCAAGTCGCGCCTCGCGGCCGAGGTCCTGGTCCATGCCGAGCGGAGTGGCTGCCGGGTCGCCGTCGGCCACTGCTATCAGGGCCAGAGCGTGCCCTACCTGCCGTTCGTCGAGGCACTCCGCCAGAGCCTGCGCGAGGTACCGCCACAGGAGGTGGAGCGGATCGCCGGGGTGGCCGCGGTCGACCTCGTCAAGCTGCTGCCGGAGCTAGGCTACGCCCTGCCGCACTTGCTCGACGGGCCCGCGCTCGCCCCGCAGGACAACCAGCTCCGCCTCTGGGAGTGCGTGGCGCAACTGGCGGCGCGCGCGGCGCGTGAGCGCCCGACGGTGATCCTGCTCGAGGATCTCCAGTGGGCCGACCACGCCTCGCTCCAGTTGCTCCAGTACCTGGCGCGTAACAACCGCGATGACCGGCTGCTCCTGCTGGGCACCTACCGAGACGACGAGCTCGGCCGCCAGCATCCCCTGGCCGAGGTGCTGGCCTCGATGAACCGCGAGCGCCTCTTTCTGCGCCTGCCCCTCAAGCGGCTGAGCGAGCCACAAACGCGCGCGCTGATGGCCGGCCTGCTCCAAACCCAGGCCGTCCCCGAGCGGGCGGCGCGCCTGGTCCACCAGCTCACCCAGGGTACGCCCTACATCGTCGAGGAGGTGGTGCGCACGCTGGTGGAGGACGGCGCGATCCGGCGCGCCGAGGATGCGCAGGGTTCCACGACGCACGCCTTCGCCGACCTGGCCGAGGTGCGCATTCCGCAGTCGATCCGCGACATCGTCGATCAACGGCTCAACCGCCTCGACGCCGAGACGCTCGACGTGCTGCGCGTAGCCGCGGTGATCGGCCCGACCTTCACCTTCGATACGTTGCAGGTCGCCGCCGAGCGCGACGAGGACTCGCTGCTGGCGGCGATCGAGCACGCCCTCGAGGCGCATCTGATCGAGGAGGTGGCGCTGCCTGCCTGCACCGGCCGGGCAACCCGCTCCCCCGACGGCCGCCTCACGGCCGGCGGGGCGCAACCTCCCGCTCGGGGGGCCAGCCCGGCTGCCCTGCCGACCGAGGACGCCTACCGCTTCGTCCACGCGGCGGTGCGCCAGACGCTCTACGACGAGCTGAGCCGGGCCCGGCGCCGGCGCCTGCACGCCCGCGTCGCCTCCGGCCTGGCGCGATTGCATGCCGCGCGCATCGAGGAACACGCGGGCGAGATCGCGAACCACTACGCGGCAGCGGAGGACCGACCAGCCGCGATCGAGTGGGCATTGCGGGCCGCGACGCGCGCCAGCCGCATCTTTGCCCACGCCGAGGCCGCCGCCTTCCTGGCGCACGCGCTCGCACTGCTCGACCCCGACGATCGGGAGCGGGCGGCCGATTTGCTCGAGCGGCTGGGCGAGGCGCACATGCTCCTGGGCGACTGGTCGCCGGCGCTCGCCCACCTGAACCGGGCGCTGCGCGAGCGCGAGGCGCTGGGCGACCAGGTTTCGGCGGCGCGCATCGAGCGTCAGCTCGCGCTGATGCACCAGCGGCTCCGGTTCGATTTCGCCTCCGGCGACCAGTATCTGCGGCGGGCGCTGGGCCGCCTGGAGCACCGCGGCGACGAGCCGGAGCTCGCCCGGGCCTGGATCGACCTCGCCCGGGTGCGGGCCTTCGAGGGGTTCGGCGGTGAGGCGGAGCGCTACGCGCGCCAGGGTCTGGCGCTGGCCCAGCGGGTCGGCACCTGCGAGGATGTGCTCGCGGCCGCGATGGAGCTGGGGCTCGCCTACATCACGCTCTGCGAATGGTCGAAGTTCGACGCGGTCTACGAGCAGGCCCGGCGCCTGGCGGAAGAGAGCGACAACCTGCCGATGCTTGCGCGCATGGAGATGAACATCGCGGCGGCGGCCTGGTTCCGCGGGCGCGTCGACCAGGCCGTCACCCAGCGGCTGGGCGCCGTCGCCCTCACCGAGCGCCTCGGCAGCTACAACAACCTCTGGTATGCGCTGGCGCACACAGCAGTGCTGCTCTGGGAGACCGGCCGCTGGGGCGAAGCCGAAGCGTGCGCCTTGCGGGCGCTGGATCTAGCGGGTCGGGCCGGCCAGGCCATCCAGCCGCTCGGCTGGGTGGTCGACATCGCCCGCGGCAACTGGGCGGACGCCGTGGTTGCGCTCGAGCGCAGCCTGCCCCCGGCGCTGGAGCGGCGCGACATGCAGAACGCGGGAATCGCGCTCCAGTTCCTGAGCGATCTGTCGCTGCGGCTCGACCGGCTCGATGCGTCGATCCGCTTCGCCAAGGAAGGGCTGACGTTGTTCCGCGGGCTCGACTACCCCCTGATGCTCGTCGACTTCCCGCCGCGGCTGGCCGAGGCGCTGACGCTGGCCGGCCGGGTCGACGATGCCGAGCGGTTCGCGGGCGAAGCGCTCGAGGCGGCCAACCGGCTGGCGGTGCCGGACGCCGCGGCACGCGCGCGGCGGGCGCTAGGCCTTGTCCGGGCGGTGCGCGGCGAGCTGGCGGAGGGGGAGGCCCTGCTGCGCGAGGCGGGCGTCGAATTCGACCGCCTGCGCAACGGCTTTGAGGCAGCGCGCACCTTCGAGCTGCGCGCGCGCTACACCCAATCCGGTGAGGGGAGCGATGGCGCAGCGCTGCTGGCTGCGGCTGCCGCGCGCTACGCCTCGTTGCCGGCGCCGCGCGAGCTGGAGCGCCTGCGCGCCCGCGCCGCAAGCTAACTCGTCCCGCCCGGCTCCGGCCCGGATGCCTGCCAGTTCAACCCAGCGCCTACACGCCCGACGGGCACAACGCGCAGGCGAGCGGCTGCCAGCCCGGCCGGCAGCCGCTCGCCTGCGCAACCTATACCGAGCCGCCGCTGCCCGGCGACGCCGATGGCTCGGAGCCGGTGGCCGGCGTCGAGGCGACGGCTCAGGCGGTGCGCATCGCGCCGCCGGGGCTGCTCTCGCGCCAGATCCGGTTGACCGCCTCGGTGGCGGTGCTGGCCGCCTGGGGATCGACGATGGTGTGGTTGTCCTTCTTCAGCTCCCAGACGACCACGTCGGCGATGATCTGGTTGATCTTCTGGATCGCGCCCGCGTAGGAGCGCAGGTGCCGCTCGGCGATCTCGGCGGTGCTGCGCTCGCCCAGGGCGAGCGCCGTGGTGTTGAGCATGTGGTAGCCGATCGCGGCAAGGTTGAACGCGGTGTAGTCGTCGCGCAGCGACTTCGACACGCCCTCGGAGCGGATCTTGTCGATCATGCCGGCGGCTGCGCCGAGGACGCCGGTCACGGCCTCCTTGAGCCCGCCGGACGACTCCCCGCCGATGCTCTGGAGGTGCGCGCGGAGCGCGTCGCGCTGCGATCGCACCATGCGGTGGAACTCTTGCACCGCCGCGCTGGCCTGCGGATGGTCTTTCACCTCGCTCAACTGACGGTCAAGCGCCTCCTCGATGTGGTTTTCGAGGGAGAGCATGTTCGCCGTCCACATCTGCACCGTTTCGCGGTTCTTGTCTGCCATCCTGTGCCTCCATCACGTCCACGTCAACGTCCTGTCGCTGGCCCAACCGCGCCCCGACGCCGGGTGCTCCCGCTCCACGGGCAAGCCGGTCCCTCGGCTGCCGCCGAACGGACGCCGGGCGCGCCGCGCGCGGCACACGCACCCGGGCGGACACGGCCATGCGCGCCTCCCTCGACGACGGGATTCGGGGTCCCCTCGGTCGGGCTTGCAGGTTCTATGCCACCGGCCG
Organism: Chloroflexota bacterium; assembly: GCA_042408635.1. Classification (GTDB taxonomy): domain Bacteria; phylum Chloroflexota; class UBA6077; order FW602-bin22; family JBHOQZ01; genus JBHOQZ01. The sequence continues at coordinate 7,834 of JBHOQZ010000067.1, read as the reverse complement.
GTCCGGTCCCAGCCCGCACATCAGCGTCCCGCTCCCAGCCCGCACGGTCCCGATCCGCCCTGGCAGACGCTCACCCACCAGCGCCCCAGCGGCTCGAGCGCGCTGCATTCCCCACGCTCGGCCGCGGCGCGCAGCCCTGGCACGTCGGGCGAGAGCGGATCGACGATGCAGACCGCCGCCGGCTCGGCGTCCACGGCGGCGCGGTAGGCGGGGTAGCGGTCGAGCAACACCCCGGTCGGGTCGCGCAGCGCCGGTGCCAGGATCACGCGCTCGGCGCTGAGATAGGTTGCGGGGTAGGCGGTCCAGTAGTCGGCGTATCCGCGTGCGAGCCCGCGCTCGAGCAGCGTGTCGGCCAGCTCTCGGCTCGGGGCGACCGGCTCCAGCCCACGGCGCTCTGCCAGGGGGTACGTCGCGACGTTGGCGACCAGCAGGACGGCAACGACCGCGCGCCGCGCGGCCGGCGGGTCCAGATGGGCCAGGGCGGCGGCCAGCAGGGCGCCGAGCACGACCGCCGGCGTGAGCAGGTAGCGCTGCTGGCTGGCGCCGGCCAGCCAGGTGGCGAGCGCGACGGCAAGGAGGAACGCGCCCGCGCGCTCCCGCTCCGACCAGGCGCCTCGCTGGGCGAGCAGCCGCCAGGCCCACCAGATCACGGCCGCAACGCTGGTAGCGGCCAGCATCGGATTGCCACCCGCCAGCCCGGCCAGCGCCTCCCCGGCGAAGTCGATGCCGGGGTTGCCGGCCACCGCGCTGGCGCGCAGGAGCCACTCCTCGGGTGCAATGCCCCGGAAGATGCCGAGCCTCGGCGCGAGCGACCAGAACGTCGACCACGGCTCGACGATGTTCTGCCAGAGGAGGGGCAGCGCGCCGATCAGAAGGAGCGCTGCGCCGAGTGCGGTGGCGGCTCCCCCCGGCCGAAACCGGCGTACCGCCCAGGCGGCCGCCAGCGGCAGCGCGGCGAGCCAGAGTTGCCACTCCCAGAGCAGCAGGCCCGCCCAGAGGCAGGCGATAGGCCAGCCTGCACGCCGGGCGAGTGGGGACCACACCAGGAAGGCCAGCAGCCCGAGCTGAAGCGCGGCCGCGAGCGCAAATCCTCCCCCCAATAGCATCGTCTGGAGGAGGTTGCTGCCCGGCACGGCGACCAGGAGTGCGGCAGGGAGGTCGGCGTCTCGCCCAGCGAGCCGGTCGGCCAGCACGGACGCGAGCGGCACGATCACCAGGCTCGCGGCCAGCGGCACGACGAAGGGGATCCACCAGCGCCAGCCGACGAGCGCCGCGACCGGCGCCGCCAGGTAGGCATCGAGGGCGCCAAAGTAGGCCTGGCCGTAGAAGAAGAGCGGGTGGCCGCGCCCGGCCGCGACGTGCTGGATCATCAGGCCGGCGACCGCCTCATCGGCGTTGAGCGACGGTGCCGAGAACAGCCACCAGAGGCGCAGCACCAGCGCTCCCGTCAGCAGCCCGCATACCGCCAATACCGTCCGGCTGCCGAGCTCCGGTCGTCGCGCGGCGATCGCCCCGCCCTGCCGGCAGGGTGAGGCGGGTGCTCCATCCGCCGCGGCCGGCGTCGGCGTGGGCGACACGGGCTCAGAAGACGGCGTCGGGGAGCACGACTGGGTGCATCCCCTCGGCGGTGAGCTCGTCGCGCGGATCGATCCCGAGCCCGCGGAGGAAAACGTAGATCTGGCGCAGATGCTGCGCGGCGTGGCGCGCCTGCGCCTCCAGGATCTGGAGGTGGGTGAGCGGTCCGCGCGGGGTGGCGACCGCGTCCATCGCCGCCGCGTCGTCGACCGCCAAGGCGCGCTCGAACCAGGCCAGGCGCACGGCTCGAGACCAGTCGGCGAGCTCCTCGACGGTGCCCAAGTGACGGCTGCGCGCGAAATCCCGCTCGGGATCCCAGTCGAAGCGCCCGCTGTCGAGCGCGCGCCGTATCGCGTCGATCGGGTCGTGGATGTTGAAGGTGAGCTCGCACAGGTCGCGTCCGCGATTGGGCGTCGGCAGGTCGAGCTGCGCGTCGTCCGCCTGGCGCACGGCGCGCTCGACCGCCGCCAGGATGCGCTCGAGCGCGGCCACGAGCTGCTGGTAGGGCGGCGCGTCGGGGGCCGGGGGGAGCCCGAGCAGGCCGCGCAACTGGTCGACGTGGAAGATCGGCAGCACCCGCTCCCCGAGCACGGCGACAGGCACCACCCCCACCCCCAGCCGCTCCCACTCGTCTCGGGCAACCGGGTCAGTGTGGATATCGCGGATCGCATGCGGCACGCCCTCGTGCGAAAGCAACTCCCTCGCCAATGCGCAGGACGTTCAGCCGGGCCGCGTGTAGAGCTTGATCACGGCGGGGCTCCTCTCTTGCGCCGGGGCGACGTGCCGAACTGGGCGATCGCCGGTCGTTTCGGGCCGCGCCTCGCCCGGCGTCGCTGGTCCAGCAGTTGGCTAGATGACGCCGCGCCCGCGCAGATCCTCAAGCTCGGCGTCGGTGAGGCCGAGCAGGCCACCGTAGACTTCCTGATTGTGGCTGCCCATCTCGTCCGGTCCCAACCACTCAATGTCGCCGGGCGTCTCTGAGAGTTTGGGCACGATGCCGGGCACGGCGATGTCGCCGAGCACCGGGTCCTCGACCCGTCGGATCATCTCGCGTGCCTGGAATTGCGGGTCCCGGAAGATGTCGGCGATCGTGTAGATAGGGCCACAGACGACGCCGGCCTCGTTGAGCACGCGGTCGATCTCGGCGGCGTCGTGTTGGGCCGCCCACTCGCCGACGATGGCATCGAGCTCGTCCTGGTGTTCCCCGCGGGCAGTGTGGGTGGCGTAGCGCGGGTCGTCGGCCAGCTCAGGCCGACCCATGACCTGGCAAAGGCGGCGGAACACCGTGTCGAGGTTGGCGCCGATCACCATCCACTTGCCATCGCGTGAGCGGTAGATGTTCGAGGGGGCGATGCCGGGGAGCTTCGTGCCGCCCGGCCCCCGGATGACGCCGAGCTTGTCATAATCAGGAACAGCACTTTCGAGCAGGGCAAAGCAGGACTCGGTGATCGTGGCGTCGATGATCTGGCCCCGGCCGCTGCCGCGCTGGCCGTTCGGCCCGGCTCGAGGGGCGCCATCGCGCCAGTAGAGCGCCATGAGGATCCCCTCGGTGGCGAACAGCGCGGCCAGGCTGTCACCGAGGGAGATGCCCATGCGGGGCGGGGGCTGGTCGGGAAAGCCGTTGATATAGCGGATGCCGCCCATCGCCTCGCTGACGCTGGCGAAGCCCGCCCGCCCCGCGTAGGGGCCGGTCTGCCCATAGCCCGAGACGCGCGCGATGATCAGGCGTGGGTTGATTGCCTGGAGCACGTCGGGGCCGAGCCGCCACGCCTCGAGGGTGCCGGGCCGGAAGTTCTCGAGGAGCACGTCGGCGTGCTCGACCAGGCGCTTCAGAACCGCCTGCCCCTCCGGCTGGCGCAGATCGAGCGTGATGCACTTTTTGTTGCGCGAGAGCACGGGCCACCACAGGCCGCGCCCACGGTAGCGGTGCTGCCCCCACTGGCGCATGACGTCCGGCTTGCCTGGCGGCTCAACCTTGATCACCTCGGCGCCGAAGTCGGCCAGCCGGCTGCCGCAGTAGGGCCCGGCCAACATCTGCCCGAGCTCGATCACCCGCACGCCGACGAGCGGCCCGTGCCGCTCCCTGGCCTTCGGCACGGGGTTGGTCGCGGGTGTGGCGACACGCTCACTCACACTTCACCTCCAGACCGCGGCCCGCCCGGGTCGCCGCGCCCGCGCGGGTCCGCTGCTCGATGCATCGTCACGCCGCAGCCCGGATCAGATGACGCCAGCGGTCCTGAGGTCGTCGAGCTCGGACGGCGACAGGCCCAGGCGCTCGCGGTAGATCTCATCGTTGTGCGCCCCAAGCGCCGGGCCCGTCCAGGCGATCCGAGCGGGCGTTTCCGCCAGCTTCGGGAAGGGCGCCTGCATGCGCAGGGTGCCGAAGTCGGGGTCGGGCACGGGCACGACGTTCTCACGGGCGCGGAAGTGCGGATCCTCGAAGATGTCCGCCACGTCGTAGATCGGCGCGATCGCTGCCTCGTGTGCCTCGAAGATGCGGATCACCTCGTCGCGCGTGTGCTGACGCATCCATTCCGTGAGAATGGCGTCGATGGCGTCGGCGTGCTCGACGCGCGCTGCCATTGTCTGGTAGCGCGGATCCTCGTTCAGCTCCGGTCGGCCGATGGCGCGAAAGACGCGCTCGGCGATGCTCTGGGCGCTGGCCGAGAGCGCGACCCACTTGCCGTCGGCGCACTCGTAGGCGCCGCGTGGCACTGTGTAGGGCACGCGGTTGCCATTGCGGTTCTGGACGATGCCGAGCTGGTCGTACTCGACGACCTGCGGCCCGAGGATCGAGAAAATCGGCTCGTAGATGGCGAGGTCGATTGACTGCCCGCGGCCGGTGCGCTCGCGGTGGAAGAGGGCCAGCATCACGGCGTAGGCACCAGCGATCGCGGCGATCCCGTCGGCGAGCCCGAATGGCGGCAGGGTCGGTGGGCCATCCCGCTCGCCCGTGATGTGGGCGAAGCCGCTCATGGCCTCCGCCAGCGTGCCGAAGCCTGGCCGGTCGCGGTATGGCCCGGTCTGCCCGAAGCCGGTGACCCGCAGCAGCACAAGCCGGGGGTTGATCGCGAACAGCACATCTGGGCCGATCCCCCAGCGCTCGAGGGTGCCGGGGCGGTAGTTCTCGACGATGACGTCGACCTCGGCGGCGAGGCGCTTGAAGATCTTGGCGCCGGCCGGGCTGCCCAGGTAGAGGGTGATCGACTTCTTGTTCCGGCTGACCTGCTTCCACCAGATCGGCACACCGTGCTTGCGGTGGCTGAGGTTGCGCAGCGAATCGCCGCGCGCCGGGTGCTCGACCTTGATCACCTCGGCGCCGAAGTCGCCCAGGTAGGTGGCGGCCAGCGGCCCGGCGAAGATCGTGGCCGCGTCGACAACGGTGATCCCCTCGAGCGGCAGCGCGCCGCCCTCCGCGCGTTCAGCCATTTGCGCCAATGCCTCCCGGCGCGCCCGCGTCCCGGTTACGACCGCCGTGAGCACGCCGACCGGCACACCCATCTGCACGGGATCGACGCGGGAGCTCGACCCCGCTGCCGCCGGGCGCGCGGCGCGACCGGACGAGGCCAGTTTGGATACAATGCCGGAAACAGTCGCGGCCGAGTATAGTCAGGACAGGCGGCGACCGTCAAGCCGGGCCAACGGCTGCACGGGAGGGCAAGGAGATGGCAGAGCTGACGCAACGGCTGGCGCGGTTCGTGGCGGAGATCGACGCGGGGCAGCTGCCGCCCGCGGTGATCGACCAGACGAAACGCTGCCTGCTCGATCTGATCGGGATCGCGCTGCGGGCGAGCGCCGAGGCCGACTCGACGCCGGCCCTCGTGCGCGCGGTCGACGAGTTGGCCCCGGCGGCGTCGGGCAGCGCGGGTGGACCGAGCACGGCGATCGGGCTAGGACGCCGCTACCCCGCCCAGTATGCGGCGTTCCTCAACGGCGCGCTCGCCCACAGCCTCGACTTCGACGATACGCACGCCGGTTCGTCGCTCCACCCCGGCGCGACCGTCATCCCGGCGGCGCTGGCGCTGGGCGAGGCGGCCGATATCCCCGGCCGGGCGGTGCTGGGGGCGATCGTCGCCGGCTACGAGATCACTTGCCGGCTGGCCGAGGCGCTGCGCCCCGACGCCCATTACGAGCGCGGCTTCCACCCGACCGCCACCTGCGGTCAGTTCGGCGCCGCCACGGCGGCGACCCTCGTCGGCGGACCAGCCGAGGCGGCTCAGCGGATCGCCAACGCTTGGGGGATCACGCTCAGCTTCGCCTCCGGCACCATGCAGTTCGTCGAGAACGGCGCCTGGAACAAGCGCTTCCAGGTCGGTTGGTCGGCGCACAACGGCGTCGTGGCGGCTGTGCTCGACCGCCAGGGTGTGGTCGGCGCTGCCCGGCCGTTCGAGGGACGCTTCGGCCTGCTCCACGGCTACTCGCTGCGCGCCGATCCCGAGCGCGCCCTTCAGGACCTGGGCAGCTGCTGGAAGGTCTGCGAGACCGCGCTCAAGCCCTACCCCTGCTGCCGGTATACCCACAGCGCCATCGATGGGGTGGTCGCGCTGGTGACCGAGCACGACCTCCGACCGGAGGAGATCGAGGCGATCTGGATCGGCATGTGCACGCCGGGCATCCAGATTACCGCCGTGCCGGAGGATCGCAAGCGCGATCCCTACAACGTCGTCGACGGGCAGTTCAGCATGCACTGGACCGCCGCCGTCGCGGCCGTGAAGCGGCGCATGGGCTGGTCGGACTACGCGCTGCTGCGTGATCCGGCCGTATTGGCGCTGGCGGCACGCACCAGCGTCGAGGTCGACCCGGAGGCGGAGGCGAACTTCCCGGCCGCCTGGTCGGCGCGCGTGCGGATCACGGCGCGCGGGCAGGAGTTCGAGCGGTTCGTGCTGCGACCATCCGGCGAGCCCGAGCTGCCCATGGGCTGGCCCGAGGTCGAGGCAAAGTTCCACGGCCTGGCCGAATCGGCGCTCGACCCGGCCGCCCGCGAGCGGGTGGTCGCGCTCGTGCGCGACGTCGACGCGCTCCCGAGCGTTCGCGAGCTGACGGCGGCGCTGCGGCCGCTGGCGGCCGCGGCCGTTGGCGATTAGCGCGATCCCGGACCGGACGCCGTGCGCTCACTCCTGTTCTGTCCGGGCAACCACCCGCGTCGCGTGGTGAAGGTGTTCACGGCCGGCGCCGATGCGGCGATCCTGGACCTCGAGGACGCGGTGGCCCACCGGGAGAAGCCGGCGGCCCGCGCGTCGGTGGTGGCCGCGCTCCGTCCGCCGCGCCCCTGCCGAGGCTACGTGCGGATCAACGCGATCGACACGGTTTACTGCGCCGGCGACATCGAGGCGGTGGTGAGCGAGCACCTTGACGGCATCGTGCTGCCCAAGGTCGAGTCGGCGGCGCACCTGGCGATCGCCGACTGGGCGCTGCGGCAGGCGGAACGGGCGCGGGATCTGCGTGAGGGCAGCCTCGACCTCATCCCGATCATCGAAACGGCGCTGGGCGTGCTCAACCTGCGCGAGATCGCGACCGGTCGCCCGGAGCGGGTGCGGCGCCTCGCCTTCGGCGCGGGCGATTTTACCCTCGACTGCGGGATGACCTGGACGAAGCACGGGCAGGAGCTCCTCATAGCGCGCACGCAGGTCGTGCTCGTCTCGCGGGCGACCGGGCTCGAGGCGCCGCTCGACACGGTCTATGCCGACCTGCGCGACCGAGAGGGCTTCGAGCGCGACACGCGCCTCGGCCGGGAGCTCGGCTTCGCCGGCCGGATGTGCATCCACCCCGACCAGGTGTCGATCGTCAACGCAATCTACGCTCCGACCGAGGCAGAGATCGCCTGGAGCCGGCGCGTGGTCGAGGCGTTTCGGGCGGCCGAGGCGGCAGGCTCCGCCTCGATCCAGCTCGACGGCCAATTCATCGATTATCCGATCGTCCGGAAGGCCGAGCGGATTTTCGCCCTTGGCGGGCGCATTGGCAAGTCGGCCGAGGGGCAGCGAACAGGAGGGCAAAGATGAACGGAAAGCGCCGGAGCGCCGCTGGGTTCCGGGTCATCGACTGCGACATCCACCCGCACGTGCGGTCGCTCGACGAACTGGCGAAGTACATGACGGAAGCCTACCGCCGCCGGATCGGCCTGGGCGCAGGCAAGACCTGGGCGAGCTCGGTGCCGGCGGCACAGTTCGAGATCACGAAGACGCGCTACACCAACACGGCCGGGGTGATGCGCCGCGACGCTGCCCCGCCCGAGGGCGGCGTGCCGAACTCGGACCCGAAG